>DASRRN010000383.1:0-3725 GCA_035695685.1 Acidobacteriaceae bacterium
ATGATCTGCGCTTCCGCGCAGCACGCCGATCCAGAGATGTTAGGAACGCAGCTCGCACAGCAGTTGTTAGACCAGGGCGCAGGCGCCATTCTTGGCCTCGAGGAAAAGCGGGCATGAGCACCGCACAGCCTCTTGCCGGCAAGCGCATCCTGATCACGCGTGCGCGGCAACAGGCGGGGCGGTTGGCAGAGGCGCTCGAAACACAAGGCGCCGAGGTGTTACGGCTGCCTACGATCGAAATTGTCCCTCCGGAGACCTATAGCCACCTGGACGCAGTTCTGGAAGTGATTGGCGGCTTCGATTGGCTGATTGTCACCAGCGCCAACGGAGCGGCGGCGCTCGCAGACCGGATGCAGTTTCTGAGAATTCAGCCGAAGGGATTGCAGCATTTGCAGGTTGCCGCCATTGGTCCAGCTACGGCAGCAGCCCTCGACCGCATTGGATTGAAGGTGTGTGCAATGCCCGAAGAGTACGTGGCCGAGGCCGTGGTCACCATGCTCAAGGAGAGGGTGGCAGGGCAGCGCATTTTGCTGGCACGCGCGGCGGTGGCGCGGGATGTTATCCCCGAGCAGTTGCGGAAGTGTGGCGCGGATATTCACGTAGTGGAGGCTTACCGAACGGTTATTCCCGCGGACTCGATCGAGCAGGTTCAGACATTGTTTGGAGAAGGAAAGCCGCTGCCCGATGCGGTGACCTTTACCAGCTCTTCAACGGTGAACAATTTTTTTGCGCTACTCGCTGCCGCAAAGATCGAACGGCCGCAGGGATTGAGGGCGGTCTCGATCGGCCCGGTCACCACGAGCACGTTACGCCAACATCATTGGGAGCCGGCCCGCGAAGCGATCAAATACGATATCCCGGGAGTAGTCGCAGCTTGTGCCGCGCTGATGGCAGGCCATGTAAGCGGCTAGTATGTAGCAACTATGAGTGTTCGCCACTTCGTAATCGCGGCCCTTTTATTCGGGATTCTTCCCGCCACATCACTGCATGCGGCAGCTTCTCCAGAGCTGGTGGTTTACGGAGGCACGGCTTCCGGGGTCGTGACTGCTTACTCCGCGGCACGCGAGGGACTCCGTGTCGTACTTCTTGAACCCGGCGTTCACGTAGGCGGCATGGTCACTGGTGGCCTGTCGGCCACAGACCTGGGGCACTACACCATCATTGGCGGATACGCCCGTGACTTCTACATGAAAGCCGCTGCTCATTATGGAGTCCATGATCTGGACCGTCCGGAGAACTGGCGCTCTGAGCCGCATGTGGATGAAGAGATCTTTCGCACCATGCTGAAAGATGCCGGGGTTGAGGTTTACTTTCATGAGCGCGTGCGGGAGAAGGGCGGGGTTGAGCTCCGGGGCAGGCATCTGGTTTCAGTGATAACGGCGGATGGCAAGCACTGGCCGGCAAAGATCTTTGCCGACTGCAGCTATGAGGGCGACCTGATGGCCGAGGCCAAGGTTAGCTATACCTGGGGCCGGGAATCCTCGGCTGAGTATGGCGAAGACTTAGCCGGAGTCCGCGACCACACGCCCAAGCATCAGTTCTTGTGGCCGCTTTCCGCCTACGACGAAAGCCACCATCTTCTTCCCGAGATTGATCCGGGACCCCTGGCTGCGCCTGGATCGGCTGACAAGAAGGTTCAGGCATATAACTTCCGCCTCATCCTGACCAATGATCCCGGCAATCGTTTACCGTTTCCTCGTCCACGGGGATACGATCGTTCGCGTTTCGCTTTACTGGAACGCTATCTCAACGAGTTTCCGCAACACATGGGTCATGCGCCTGGGTTTCGCGACATCACCAATCCCGTGATGATCCCTGACCATAAGGCAGACTTCAACAACAATGGTCCGGTTTCGACGGATTATATCGGCCATAGCTGGAAGTATCCCGAGGCCACTTACTCCGAGAAAGCTGCCCTGTGGCAGGATCACCTGCTGTATACACAGTCTTTTCTTTATTTCATTTCGCAGGATGCCAGTGTGCCGGCGAGCCTGCGGGCGGAGGTGAATCAGTGGGGCCTGGCGAAAGATGAGTTCGCCGATACGGCTCACTGGCCGTACCAGCTCTACATCCGCGAAGGGCGCAGGCTAGTGGGAGAGTATGTGATGCGTCAGTCGGACCTGCAGACCGAGCGAACCAAGCCGGATTCGATCGGCATGGGATCGTACAACAGCGATTCACATAACATTCAACGGGTCGCCATGCCCGATGGAACAGTGCAGAACGAAGGAGACGTACAAGTGCCGGTCGAGCCTTACGAAATCGCGTACCGAAGCATCCTTCCCAAACGATCCGAGTCAGAGAATCTGCTGGTGCCGGTCTGCCTTTCTGCCAGCCATGCTGCGTACTCCTCCGTGCGCATGGAGCCGCAATACATGATCATTGGGCAGGCTGCCGGTGTGGCTGCAGCGCTTGCTGTAAAAAGTCACCGGGATGTGCACGATGTTGCGATCCCTGAACTTCAGCGGAAGCTGCGCGAGCAGGGCGCGATCCTGCATCTGGACGAGGAGTTTTCTGACGCGGTGCGGTAGCGCAATTTTCATTGGGCTACTTCAGTAGGGACAAGAAAACGCGCGCGGCAGCGATGGAAGTCTCCCAGTCTCGTCCACCGTCCTCGATCGTGGCTATTTGCCTATTTGAAGCCGAGCTCCATGTTGTCCACTTTCGCTGTCGGATAGAAGAGCCGGCCATCTTCTACTCGGGCGAAAGGCGTCATGCCGTGCGGCTTACGTGAAGATGTGCCGTCAGGCACCACGAAGATATCTTCCACAACGCCTCCGCGGGCAAGGACGGCATCGCCGATCAGGGAACGGTGACAACGCCAGGGAAGGGCCTCGGCACACATGATCACGACTCTGTTTAGTGGATGCTGATCCATCAGCCAGTCAAGCTGATGCGCGAATTCCGGGGTTTGCATATAGTCCGCATAACCGCGAAAGCCCTCGTTCCGCCAGCCAGTGTTGAGGCTGTCCTTTTCTGCGGGACGCCTGCCGCCGAGCCCTTCACGCCACGCTGCTTGTATCCCCTCCTTCTCAAGAGAAGAGAAAAGCTGCTTCTGGCCATACTGAGGGTGTCTCCGCGAACCCGGGTAGCGGCGCACATCCACTAGCAGATTGCAGTCGTTCTCTTTGAGGGCACGGAGGAAAGACCCTATCGGAAGGGTCGAATGTCCAATCGTCATCATGTTGAAAGGTTAGCGAGAGAAAACAGGAATGGCCCGCTCAGCCCGAAGAATAGCACCTCGCGATGGACGTCGCGCAGGGGCTTTAAGCCCAATGTTTTTGTTTCATAAGTGTATGGGCTTGACAGGCTGCGGAAAGAGCCGGTCGGGCAGGAAAGCATACCCCAGGGGCTAAAGCCCGTCCAGCCGGCAGGCAGCGGACCCTAGGCACCATAGTTTGTGACAGGCTACAGCATGATCCGTGCCAGCCCCGGACTTCAGTCCGGGGAAGCGGGTTTTCAAACCCGCGTGAACGCTTTATCTTGCCACTACCGGGGCTTTTAGCCCTGGTGAAAATGCCCCAAGCTCCCCAATCAACCCCCATTCGCATCATCAATCCCGAGTTCAAAGACCTTGCACAGACCTGGGGATGGAAGATGATTACAGCGCATGAAAAGATGTACCCGTGACCATCAGGTGGGTACCGCAGCAAGATCCTGTACGCGGGCTTCGGTGGTTGAAAAGCTCCGAACGGCATAGGCAAGATAAGCATCCTCGGGGTCCT
>DASRRN010000384.1:0-3065 GCA_035695685.1 Acidobacteriaceae bacterium
CAAACGCAACCAGCAGATAAATCACGATAAGTAGAATTGGCCTTCGACGTGCACATGACCGCCCGAGGGTTAGCAATGAATAGTGGATACTACGCTGCCTGTACCGGGCTGATGGCCCGCACAGAGGCGCTCGAGACCATAGCGAACAATTTGGCGAATGTAAGTACGGTAGGATTTCGCGCCAATCATAATGTCTTCAGCTCGCTTCTAGCCACAACTGGCAACTCCCCCCTCTCCGTTCTTAACCAGGACGCCAATGACTATGGCGTATTGAGCGGCACCCAGCTGGATACCTCGCAGGGTGCACTGGTGAAGACTGGGAACACCCTCGACCTGGCCATGGAAGGGCCCGGCTACTTCGTAGTAAAAACAGACGCCGGCCCCGTCTACACGCGGGGTGGAAACTTCCGCATATCCCCACAAGCGCAATTGGTCACCGCTGCGGGTGACCCTGTCATGGGCGACAACAACCTTCCTATCACCTTGATCGGCGCGCCTATTTCGATCAGCCCGGATGGAACGATTTCGACCAATGGTGCTATCTCCGGACGGCTGAAGATGGTCGAGTTCCCACCCAGTGCAGATATCCAGAGCGCTGGTGGAAGCTACTATAAAGCGCCCCCAGCCTCCGCAGTCGCGGCCACCAGGTCCCAGGTGCGCCAGGGAATGCTTGAAAACTCAAATGTTAATCCTATGACCACCGCAGTCGAGTTAATTACAGCTCAGCGCGATGTCGAAACCATGCGCCATGTACTCACCATGATTAACACCGAGCTCGATAAGACGGCCGCCCAGGAATTACCACGTACGAGCTAATGGAGTTTCAATTGTGCCGGCTAAACCATTTGTGAAAGGAACCTGATATGTTTCGTGCCCTCTACACGGCCGCCAGCGGGATGAATGCCCAACAGTTGAATTTGGACAACATCGCCAACAACCTCGCCAACTCCAGTACGACGGGGTTTCAGCAGCGCCAGGTGAACTTCACCGACCTACTGTATCAAAACGAAATCATGCCCGGCGCCGCTGCAACCCAACAGACCACGGTGGCCGCTGGTCTCCAGATAGGTCTCGGGACGCGGACCGCGGAAACAGAAATCATCCAGACCCAAGGCGACTTCGCCACCACTGGCAACCCTCTCGATTTGGCCATCCAGGGCCAGGGATTTTTTCAAATTCTTTTGCCCAATGGACAAATCGGTTATACCCGTGACGGCTCCTTCCATCCCGATGCACAAGGGGAGATGGTCACGGCCGATGGCAATCCCTTGCAACCGGCGGTAACCATCCCGGCAGATGCAGTGAGCGTAACCGTCGGCAGCGATGGCACGGTGAGTGTCACCCAGCCAGGCCAGACTGCAGCCACGCAAGTGGGTGCCATTCAGACCGCACTGTTCGTCAATCCTGGCGGATTGAATAGCGCGGGAAACAACATCTATTTGCCCACCACTGCTTCCGGCCAACCCGTCATAGGAACGCCTGGCGGCGCCGAAGGATTAGGAAGCTTGCAGCAAGGCATGCTGGAGCAGTCGAACGTCAGCGTCGTCAATCAATTCGTGGCCATGATCCTGGCTCAGCGGTCCTACGAATCGAACTCCCGGGTGGTGAAAGCAGCTGACGAGATGTTGCAGCAATTGAACCAGCTTTCCACCTAGAAACTAGAGCGAAGCCGAGAATATGCGGCCGGCAGGGAGGATACATGAAGACAAGATGGATACCGTTTTTGTTGATTGCGGCGACTGGCGTGCCAGTGTCGTTGCAAGCTCAGTCGCCGGAACGCTTTGCGCTCACCGCGCCCCAAGTCGCTCGGGCTCTCTCCGGCAACGGGATTCAAACCACTGGCGAGCAGGTGTCTCTGCTTACCAGGGTGGTCGCAACCGAACCCTCCCCGAAGCTGGATATCCTGTCCGTCGAGATGCTTGGCAAAGGACCCTTGCCAGAGCACTCGGTTCGCGCGCGGGTCAAGCTCGCCTGTGATCTTCCCGGCAAATGCTTACCGTTTTACGCCATAGTGAGAACCCCCCAAACAGTAGCCGGGTCCACGATCCTTGCGTCCAGCGTCCACGGCTTCGGGAATCCGCGGGTGAACGCCAACAGTGAGGTCACGATGAAGGTTGGTACTTACGCCACGCTCTTGATGGACGATCAGCGAGCGCATATTCAGGTTGCCGTGATAAGTCTCGAGAATGGCATGGTTGGCCACCGCATCCGCGTCGCTACTCCAGACCACAAGCAAACCTATGTAGGGGAAGTGGTCAACGCGCGTCTGCTGAGGGGTAGCTTCTAAGATGCTGGCAAATCTGGCACGCGTTAGAAAAGCCGTCGTCCTCGCGACGCTCGCAACATCGCTCCTCGCCTCCGGCCTGGGCCTTCCCAAATTGCCCAAGCAACATCCAAAGACTCCCGACCAGTTGCGTGCGGAGTACATCGAGCGATTGCAACAGCAATATGCTCCGGCGGCCGATCAGAGCACCGTCGGGAGCTTATGGTCGCCGCAAAGCATTCTGGGTGATTTCTCCTCCGACTATAAGGCGCGCAGTCTGAACGACACGATTACGATTCTGGTCTCCGTCCAAACCACTGCCGCGCAGTCTGGTACTGTCGACAGTGAACGATCTTTAACTTCTAACTCCGCCATCACGGGCATCATGGGCAGGATCCCGGCCGCGACCAATCCTCTGCTTTCGGGGCAATCGTCATCAGTGCTGAAAGGTCAGGGATCGACCGCGTCCAACACCACCTTCGCCACCAGTCTTACCGGTCAGGTAATCGCCGTTTTCCCCAATGGAAATCTGGTAGTCCAGGCAGAACGTCAGATCTTTATGAATAATCAGCAGGAAAATGTAACCGTGCGTGGCATGATCCGTCCGTGGGATATTGGCCCATTCAACACCGTGCCCTCGACGGCTCTCAGTAATCTCGAGATTGAAATGAAGGGAAAGGGAATCATCTCAGACGGAGTGCGTCCGCCAAATCCCATCACCCGGGCGGTCCTATGGCTATTGAATTTTTGAACAGCATATTGCGCGTGCGCAGATCTGGTAAATGGCTATCTTTCGCCGGCA
>DASRRN010000385.1:0-4232 GCA_035695685.1 Acidobacteriaceae bacterium
CAATATCGTCTTTGATCCACCCTGGAATCCCGGCCTGATGTCGGAAGCTGCGAGGTTACAGCTTGGAATTGATTCTGACTTCGGCGTGCCTCGGTCCCGCGGGTCGTTAGTTACGTTCACCAGATAATATTCATCAGATAAGACCGTGGTCGCACAAATGATGGACGCTCTATTTCACAGCTAGGTCTATCAGTTCCTGAACAGATCGATGGGACTTCCAGGACTTGATCTGCCGCTCCCGGCGCCGAGCTTCCGCCAAGATTGAATGATCCTCTGAATACCTAAGGACCCATGGTCCGCGATTGCGAGTGTAGGGGCTGTGGCCACGTCGGTGTTCCGCCAGTCGACTGGGCAAATCCTCAGCCGATCCGATATAGAACTTCCCGTTAGATTCGCTCTGCAAAACATAAACGGCTGGCATTTATTGCCTTGGCCTTAAATAATGGTAGGCACGAGGAGACTCGAACTCCTGACCTCTACCGTGTCAAGGTAGCGCTCTAACCAACTGAGCTACGCGCCTGTGTCGTTGCATTTGGTTGCCAACCTCTGACCTTCCCGGCAACGCCGGGACGCTCTAACCAACTGAGCTACGCGCCTCCGCCGTGCATCTCGCTATCATACCAAAAGCTCATGTACCATCAAGATTCTTGGCTGCCGCCATGAGGATCGGAACATCTTGCTGAAAGAATTGCGCGCAGCTCCGAACCTGCTGACGTTCCTGCGTCTCTGCCTCATACCCTTTCTGGTCATTGCGGTTTTGGAGTCTCACTACAAAACGGCGCTTTGCCTTTTCGTCGTCGCCGGACTCAGCGATGGCCTCGATGGCCTGGCCGCCAGACTGCTGAAACAGCAAACCCAGATCGGCCAGTACCTTGATCCGGTGACCGATAAGCTCCTGCTCAGCACCCTTTTTCTGGTGCTCATGCACCAGGGGCTGGTGCCTCGCCGGGTTACGGTGCTGGTTTTTAGCCGCGACCTGGGCATCCTCATCGTTGCCGCGTTGCTCTACATCAGTCTGGGCATGCGCGACTTCCGCCCCAGCATCTATGGCAAGACAAGTACCTGTGCCCAGATTCTGGCGTTACTGGCGGTGTTGCTCTGCCAGGTCTATTCCCCTATGCCACTGATTATGCTGCGTACTCTGGCGCTCTACGCCACCGCTCTGCTGACCATTATTTCCGCCCTGCATTACGCATGGCGCACCGCCCGGCGCCTCGCCGTTGCCGAAGTTCACTAAACTTTTGAAAAAGTCGCTTTCAATGACAAACTATTGCCAGCACTTGGCTCGCGGTTTAACTTTACTGAAACAGTTCACCACCCGGTCGAAATACGATCGCCGGGGCAGAACTGTGGTTTCTACGAAGGCCCCCAATGTCTGAGACGATCCAAGCACGAGTTCTTCGAGTGATTGCTACCACCCAGAGAATTCCCCTCGAGAAGGTCAAGCCCGACAGCACCTTCGAAGAGCTGGGTATTGATTCAATGGATAGTATCAATATCCTCTTCGACCTCGAAAGCGAGTTCGACATCGAGATCAAAGACGAAGACGCTAAGAAGATCCAGACCATCCGCGAAATGATCGACGGCGTCACCTACCTGGTGGATTCCAAACAAAACCCATCTGCCCAAACCGCAACCGAATGAGCCCTACTGTATCGGGAGGAAGCCGGAGTTTGTTACCCTCGGTCCAGCAACAGTCCTCTATGAAAATGGTGTAGATGCGAGTTGTCATATCAGGAATGGGCGTCATCAGCGCTCTAGGCCTTGACCAGCAAGGGTTCTGGCACGCACTGGTCAACGGTAAATCTGGAATCGGACCGATCCCGAACGACGTCGGGCCAGTTGCCGAGATGGGCATGACTCAGGTCCGTTTCAAGAACGGGGCCGCGGTGACCGGCTACGATGCCGAAACCTACTTCCCCCGCAAAACACTCAGCTTTATGGATCGCTTCGCGCAGTTTTCCGTCATCGCTGCCCGCGAGGCGGTGACGATGGCCGGAATCGAGTGGACCGAGGAGCTGCGCGATAGTGCGGCGGTCATCACCGGTTCCTGCATGGGCGGCAGATTTACTGACGAAGTCGGTTATTGGGAACTCTTCCACCACGGCAGGCATCGCGTCCATCCGCTGACCATTCCCCTGGGAATGAGCAACGCTGGTGCGAGCCACATTTCGATGGAATACGGCATACATGGTCCGGCGTACACCTTCTCGACCGCCTGTTCGTCGTCGGCTCACGCCATCGGCAACGCACTCTGGATGGTGCGTTCCGGAGCAGCTCCCCTGGCCATTGCCGGCGGCAGTGAATCGCCCCTTTTCCTGGGTGGATTGAAGGCCTGGGAAGCGATGCGCGTGGTCAGCCCCGATACCTGCCGCCCCTTCTCTGCCAACCGCTCCGGAATGATCCTGGGGGAAGGCGCGGCTATGTTGGTTCTGGAGCCGCTCGAGCGCGCCTTGGCTCGGGGAGCGAAGCCACTCGCGGAGATCGTGGGCTTCGGCATGTCGGCCGATGCATGCCACGTCACGCAACCTTCCGCCGAAGGCGCCGCCCGTGCTATCCGATCCGCGCTGCGAGATGGCGGTTTGGCCCCCGAGCAGGTTGGCTACATCAATGCTCACGGAACCGCAACCGAGGCCAATGACCGCATGGAGGCGGCTGCCATCCATAACGTTTTTGGCTGCCACGCCTCTGCCCTGCCCGTAAGTTCGACCAAATCGATGCACGGTCACACCTTGGGCGCGGCCGGAGCGATCGAAGCTGCTGCCACGGTGTTGGCCCTGCGCAAAGGGATGCTGCCCCCGACCGCGAATTTCACTCAGCCGGATCCGGAATGTGAGTTGGACGTGATTCCCAACCACGCCCGGGAGGCAAAGGTAGAAGTTGCTCTTTCGCAATCCTTCGCCTTTGGTGGGTTGAACGCCGTCCTGGCGTTCCGGGCGATGCCGTGACTCCTCGGGCCGTAACGCGCAACAAAGATCTGGGCTTTACAGGCTGCGGACAAACTCAATGCTGAAGGTACGGGAGGGACAAATCTTCCTTCCTAACCAGAATTACAGGAAAAACGCGAAGGGTGCCCCAGGTCTCGCTTTTGAGACCTGGGATCCCCGGAACCAATGCTTCATGGACAACCGTGACGTAACCACAGGGTAGCGAGCTACCTTTTTCCCCGGACCTTAAGGCGCATAGGGCGCATAAGGCGCACACTTTCACCCCGGACCTTAGGGCGCATAGGCGCTTAAGGCGCACACTTTCCCCCGCGCTTGCCCATCCTTTTTCCAGGGATTTGTGGTTTGGTTGTCTGATTGCCGAAACTAGTTGCGAGCCATCTTGTCGAAGACATCGAGCGCGTATTCCAGGTCAGCTTGCGTGTGCGCCGCGGTTACGCAAAGCCGGAGTCGCGCTGAATCCTGAGGAACGGCTGGAAAGAGCACGGGCGTGGCCAGAATCCCGTGGTCGCGAAGCCGCCGGGCGAACAGACCGGTAGTCGTTTCATCATTGAGGATGACTGGAATGACCGCCGTCTCCGACAAGCCCGTGTCATAGCCCAGCGAGCACAGGCCACTACGCAGGAAATCGGCGTTGTGCTTGATCTTGGCGACCCGTTCCGGCTCTTCCCTCAAAATCGCCAGTCCCTCACGGATAGCAGCCACCGCTGCCGGGCTCAGAGCCGCGGAAAAAATAAACGGCGATGCCCCATGTTGAAGATAGATCGCAAGTTCCTGCGAAACTGCCGCAAAACCACCGGTAGAAGGGATCGACTTGGCCAGCGAACCCGTCCAGATGTCCACCTCGCCGGTCGGTATCCCAAAATGTTCATCCGTGCCGCGGCCGCAAGCTCCAAGAACGCCGGAAGCATGCGATTCGTCCACCAGCAGGAAGAATCCGAATTCCTTCTTGACTTCAAGGATCTCAGGCAGATGGCAAACGTCTCCGTCCATGGAAAAAACGCCGTCCGAGATGACCAAAGTACGGTTGGCCTGGGATCCGTTCTGTAACTCCTGACGCAAAGAGGAGGCGTCATTATGACGGAACCGCTGCAACTGCACGCCGGCGAACCGGCAGGCATCGGTAAGGCTTCGATGGCACAGAGAGTCCATGATCACGCGATCCGCCGGACCCAGCAGCGCACCCAGCACCGCCACATTCGCTAAGTAGCCTGAGCTGAAAGTGATGGCCGCCTCAGTCCCTTTGTAGGCCGCGAGGTCCTTTTCCATTAGGACATGTTGGTCGGT
>DASRRN010000386.1:0-7549 GCA_035695685.1 Acidobacteriaceae bacterium
CTTGCCGCTCACCTTGAGGTGGAAAATCTCAACCGGAAGGTTGGCCTCGCGCCCGATGCGAATGGCCTCATCGATCGCCGCCATTTCGCTCTGCCCTTCGCTGCGCATGTGCGAAGCGTAGATCCCCCCATACTGCGATGCCACCTTGGCCAGGGCTATCAGTTCCTCCGTGGTTGCGTAATGACCTGGGGGATAGATCAATGCAGTCGAAAGGCCCAGCGCACCTTGCTGCATGGCCGTGGCCACCAGCGATTCCATCTGTTGCAACTCCGCCGGTGTCGGCGCGCGATCTACGTCGCCCAACACTGCTTGACGAACCTGCGATGCTCCTACGTAGGTGCCAAGGTTAATGGGCGTGCCGGACCTTTCCAGGCGGCGGAAATAACCGGCAAGATCCTGCCAGTCAATGGAGAGGTGGTAGTGATCGAGGATGATTTTCTGCGGGGCGATCGTATGTTCGTTTTGCGGTGCGATGGAGCCGCCCTCGCCGGTGATCTCGCTGGTGATGCCTTGCGATAATTTGCTCTGGGAACGGTTGTCGATCAGCAACGACAATTCCGACTGGCCCAACATATCGATAAAGCCCGGAGAAACAATCAGGCCGGTGGCATCGATCTCGCGCGTGGCCTTCGCGTTTTCGAGTGAACCAATGGCCGCGATGCGATCGCCTCGGATAGCAATATCCCCCGCATACCAGGGATTCCCCGTACCGTCCAGGATGTGACCGTGGCGAATGATCACGTCGTAGTTCGTCTGCGGGCCAGCGTTAGGGCCGCCTGAATGACATCCAATCGGAACCATCGCCACCAGCACCACGAGGCACGTTCGATATGACTTCATTGCAACCAAGTCCTTTCACACGGGAAGGATCTAAACAGCAATCTTATCGGCTCCTTTCAGCCGCAGCCTTTTTCTCACTTCGTCGGGGCTCGCTATCTCGAAGGAAAGGGCTTCGAGAATTCCGCGAATCTTTCTCACTTGGTCGGCACTTGATTTGGCCAGCTCGCCCTTGCGCAGCCACAGACTATCTTCGAGACCTACCCGAACGCTTCCGCCCAGGATGGCGGCCAACGTCCCGATCCGCATCTGGTGTCGACCAGGGCCGATCACCGACCATTCGTAGTTTTCCCGGCCAAACAGGCGGTCTGCGGTTGCCCTCACGTAGCTCAGCAGTTCGACCTCCGTTCCCATTCCTCCCAGAATGCCGAAGACACTTTGCAGGAAAAAC
Source organism: Acidobacteriaceae bacterium (assembly GCA_035695685.1). GTDB lineage: Bacteria > Acidobacteriota > Terriglobia > Terriglobales > Acidobacteriaceae > PALSA-350. The sequence goes on from DASRRN010000386.1 coordinate 1,229, forward strand.
GGCGGCTCGACTAACTTCTCATCCAGAAGATAGGCCAGATTGTAGAAATGCCCTAGATCGTAGCATTCGTATTCGAACCTGGTACCGCAACCTTCTCCCAGATCCTTCAGCACCCGCTTCATATCCACAAACGTATTGCGGAAGATATTTCCCTCGGTGGCTTTCAGGTATGGTTCTTCCCAGTCATATTTCCATTCATGGTGACGTCGCGCCGCTCGATGGATGGAGAAATTCATCGAGCCCATGTTGAACGAGGCCAGTTCGGGCTTGATCCGTAGAGCCGGCGCAAGCCGCTGGTCAAGGTTCATGGTCAAGCCGCCGCCGGTGGTGATGTTGATGATCGCGTTGGTCGCCGCTTTGATCGTGGGCAGGAACTGCATGTAGACGGCCGGGTCGGCATTGGGCTTTCCGGTCTCAGGGTCCCGTGCGTGGAAGTGCAGGATGGCAGCGCCGGCTTCCGCCGCCTCGATCGCGTGGCGTGCGATATCTTCAGGCGCGAACGGCAAATGGGGAGACATGGTCGGAGTATGAATTGACCCGGTGACGGCACAGCTGATGATTACTTTGTTATCCATGGAATCTTCGGCATCTTCGGCATCTGCAATGGCCGCCGGCCTGTTTCCGGTTCGAGGGTGACAAAAACGAGCCGGTTCCCGTCCGGATCCTGAACGGTCAGCATGGACCCTTTCTTTTCAACCGGCATATTGCGTGCCTTGAGCTGCGCGGCGGCGCTCCGTAGGCTGGGAACAGCAAAGAAGATCTCGGGCGCACCGATGGTTATCTCCACCATCTGGCCCGATGAGCCCGTCAGCAGCAGCGGAATCAGCCCCGGCTCGATGACATTGCGCGATTCGTGGAAGCCAAGCTGCTGTTCGTAGAATGTCCGTGCCGCGACCGGATCTTCCATGCGTAAGCCAACGCCCGCGATCTCTTTGGAGATACGATTCGCGCCCAGGTGTTGTCCCTGGTCTCTTGAGTGCAGGGACCCGGGCATGTACTGGGTATATTCGATGTTCTGCTCCTCCGGGCCAACCATAGTGAAGAGCAGGTTGCCGGCGCCCGCTTTCTTCACCGGAGTGGGCGTTAGGCTGCGCCCCAGGTACGCGCGATGGAGCGCCTCGAGGTCAGCGGCCTCGAAGCAGACGTGCATGAAGCCGATAGATTGCGAAGGATCCGCTTGAGGATAGATCTCAATGAACTGGTGATCATTCACTTTGAGGAATGCCTCCGTCGTCTTTCCGTCCTTGGTGAGGGCGAAGGCCTGCTCGAATCCCAACCTCCCATAGAAGTCGCGGGAGCGGGGGAGATCGGAGACACGGATGGCGACATGTGCGATTCCAGCGAGGTTTGCTGGCTGTATCTGCGCTAACCCAAGCGCGGGAGATATGCAGAGAGTAACGATCAGCAGGCAAGCCCGAAAAAAGGTCATGGTGTCTTATTATCTACGCTGGAATTAAGGCGCAGGGAGCTGAAGTGGATCATCAGGTTACCCTCCCCGGCAAGATTGTAGCTTGAATCGCTATGGTGCCGGCGAGGCCATTGCCGCCTGGAGAGCCTCTTCGGTGTGGGGGGTCATCACTGCGTAACCTGCCGCGCTGGGGTGAACACCATCCACGGTGAGCGCCGGAATGTAGTTTTCTCCGTTCGTGGCGGCAAGCAGCGAATGATAGTCGACCACCTGGATGCCCTGCTGCGCCGCATATTGGATTATCCACTGATTGAGTTGATCGATGCGCGCAAACCTTTGCGGGCTCGGATCGGCTTTTTCCGGCAAGGCTCCCGGCCCCCATGGGGGAATGGTTCCAATCACCACGCCTATGTGGTGCTCTTTCGCTTCTTTGACCATGGTCTCGATATTGTTCGCGGTCTCCGATAGTTGCCAGCCAGGATAGACGTCATTGGTGCCGGCAAGGATATGCACGGCCTGAGGCTGCAAATCGACAACATACGCATAGAATGACTCGGCGATCTCGCTCGAGGTGAGTCCAGTGACCCCGACGTTGAGCCACTTGTTTTGCGCAAATGTCGATTGTTGCCCGGCCCAACTTTGCGACCAGTTGTAGGTGATGGAATCGCCCACGAAGACAACTGTCGGCCGGAAGCGAAAGTTGACTCCGCACCCGCAGGTGGAGAGAAGAATCAAAAACGCCAGATATTTGCTCGCACCCGCGGAGTATTCTTTCCACGGCCGTGCAAACCTCCCCACAGGTCCTGGCCTGATTTCAAGAATTTTTCTGATCCTGACTGCTCCCGGAACGGCACCGCCATCGCCATTCTCTCATTGCTCGAAAGCAAGCATTGGGCTTTAGAGGTTGCGTGAGAACGGGAAGAGAAACAGCAGGTCCCTCCACTTCGCTACGCTCCGGTCGGGATGACACTTTTGTTGAACTGTTGAAATCCATTCCTCTGGCCGTTTTTGGGCATTTTCCTTGCAAAAAATGTGTCATCCCAACCGGAGGAGTCATGGGCCCACCCAAGGTGATGAAAAACAGCAGTGAAGGGGACGGCCTTCAGGCAACCACCCTCCTTGGAAGCGCCACCCTCCCCTTTGTCATCTCGACCGAAGCGAAGCGGAGCGGAGAGATCTCTGTGTTGACGACCTCTCCTGGAAGATGTTTTTCGACAGAGCGTAGCGAAGTGGAGGGACCTGCTGTTTCTCTTCGGGTTCTCACACACCCTCTTTAGCCCCTGAGGGCAACACGTTCCACAGAGCATCGCGGAGTGGGGCCTACGCTTTCTTTCCAGTTCTTACGCAAACTCTCTAGCCCGCAGATGGGCTCAGCCTAACCCAGGATCCAGCCCCAGCCTAAATCGCTAAAATAGAAACACGTGAGAAGGGGTGCCATGGCCAAGCAATTCACGCGCATTGATACGAAACATCACGAATTCATTTTGCAACAGCGCATATTCTTCGCCGCGTCCGCGGCTGTAGAAGGGCGAGTGAATGTTTCTCCAAAAGACGGGGCATCCCTGCGTATCCTTAGCCCCAACCGCGTTGCCTACCTCGATCAGACGGGAAGCGGCAATGAAACTGCGGCCCACGTAAGGGCCCAGGGACGATTGACACTCATGTTCTGTGCCTTTGCAGGTCCACCCCTGATTCTGCGCCTCTATGGGCAGGGTAGGATTCTTCCCCGCGGCGGCTGGGCCTACTCAGACCTGCTCGCTTCCGAGTTTGCGAATGGAGAGCCTCCTGGATCTCGTCAGATCGTGGTGCTCGAGTTTGACCTGGTCCAGACTTCCTGCGGATATGGCGTTCCGCTCTTCGAATACGTTGCCGAGCGGCCAACATTGACGCGGTGGGCGGAGGCAAAAGGTGAAGCTGGACTTGAAGAATATTGGCGATCGAAAAATGCGTTTAGTATCGATGGATTGCCAACCGGGATTCTGGAATCATCCTGAATGAACGACTCTCGCGATACAGACGTCCTGATCGTCGGAGCGGGACCGACAGGCCTGGTGTTGGCCCTTTGGCTGACCCGGCTGGGCGTGCGGGTGAGGATCGTCGACAAAACAGCGGAACCGGGGACCACGTCGCGCGCCCTGGCTGTTCAGGCAAGGACACTCGAGCTATACAGCCAGATGGGCCTCTCGAAAGCGGTGGTGGAGCATGGGCGGAAGATGATCGCCGCCAATATGTGGGTCGCCGGCAAGCGAGCGGCACACGTCGTCCTGGGGGAAATGGGCGAGGGGCTCAGCCCATTTCCCTATGCGCTCATCTTCCCCCAGGACGAGCACGAGTGCCTGCTGATTGAGCGCCTGGGCGAAGCCGGCATCCAGGTCGAACGTCAAACTGAGTTGATGAAATTTGAAGAGATCGCGGGGGGCATCCAGGCCCAGCTCAAGCGGCCGGATGGAGGCCAGGAAACCTGCGAGGCCGCCTACATTGCCGGATGCGACGGCGCCCGTTCGACCGTCCGCGAAACCCTGCAGATCGGTTTTCCCGGCGGGATATACAACCATCTCTTCTACGTCGCCGATGTAGAGGCAAGCGGGGCGACGATCAACGGTGAATTGCATATCGCGCTGGACAGCACCGATTTTCTCGTCGTCTTCCCCCTAAAGGGCGAGGGACGAGCGCGGCTCATCGGCACAGTTCGCCAGGAAGCTGAACAGCAGCACGAAGAGCTGTCGTGGAACGACGTGAGCCGGCGCGTGCTCGAGTGGATCAGCATCGACGTCGAGCGCGTGCACTGGTTCTCGACGTACCGCGTGCACCATCGCGTGGCCGCTCGTTTCCGCCAGGGTTTGGCGTTCCTGCTCGGGGATGCAGCCCACATCCACAGCCCCGTAGGCGGCCAGGGCATGAACACCGGCATCGGGGATGCGGTGAACCTCGCCTGGAAGCTGGCCGCTGTTTTACGTGGGCGGGCCGATGCGTCGATCATCGACAGCTATGAGCCAGAAAGAATCGCCTTCGCCCGGCGGCTGGTGGCGACGACCGATCGTGCCTTCACCAGCGTAACCAGTTCCGGCGCATTCGCGCGCCTGATCCGACTGCACGTTGTCCCGCTTTTGCTGGCCCCCATCTACTCCGTGAAAGCAGTACGACGTGTTATGTTTCGCACCGTTTCCCAGACGGTGGTCAATTATCGTGGAAGCAGCTTGAGCGAAGGGCGAGCAGGAAAAATTCACGGCGGCGACCGCCTCCCCTGGGTGAAATCAGATGCCAACGGCAACGACAACTTCGCTCCCCTCACTTCGATGGACTGGCAAGTCCACATATACGGTGACGCTGCACCGGTAATTCGAACTCTATGCGAGCAGCATCACTTGGCGCTGCACGTCTTTCCCTGGGTTCCCGCAGCGAGTCGCACCGGCCTCCACCGCAATGCAATCTATCTCATACGGCCAGACGGCTACGTGGGCTTGGCGGACCCTGTGGCTAGCGCAGCCGCGATTGCGTCGTATCTCGAGGCGCGAAAGATCTATTCCTTGAGTTAGCGGGCGCTGATGGTGAACTGACCCTCGACTCCCGCACCCTGGCTGGGCTGTGCCCCGCCCAGGAAGATTGTGTAGTCGCCCGGCTGCATGGCCGTCTTGCCGTCGTGATCTACCTCGCTCAATTGGGCAGGCTGAAGTGTGAAGCGGACATGGGTGGTCTCGCCGGCCTGGAGTTTGACCCGTTGAAAGGCACGCAACGAACGCAAGGGCGCGCCGCCTGTTTGAGACCCGCGAAGATAGAGCTCGGCAACCTCATCGCCGCTCCGCTTCCCGGTGTTGGTTACGTCGGCCTCAACCGTCAGTGACTCCGCTGGTTTAAGGGTCGCCTGGCCCAACTTGAGATGGCTGTAGGCAAAGGTGGTGTAGCTAAGACCGTAGCCAAAACCATATAGCGGCTGCCGGGAAAAATAACGATAGGTTCGGCCAGCCATGGAATAGTTTACAAACGGCGGAAGTTGATCGACCGAATCATAAAAGGTGACCGGCAGGCGCCCCGAAGGATCGTTGTCGCCGGCGAGGGTTTCGGCAATGGCGGCGCCTCCCTCTTCCCCGGGATACCAGGCCTCGACAATGGCAGCGGCATGCTCTTTTGCCCAGGGCACGGCAAGCGCGCTGCCGTTCATCAGCACCACGACCAGCGGCTTACCTGTTGCGGCGACCGCCTGAAGCAAATCCTCCTGCAGCCGGGGCAAACCGATCTTGGTACGGTCGCCACCGCTGAAGCCATCCAGGTGCACCGGCATCTCTTCCCCTTCCAGGCTGGGCGACAGGCCTATGAAGGCCACAACCACGTCTGCCTGCTTTGCTACCTGGACCGCCTGGTTGCGCAGAGGACCTGCTTCGGGCTGCCATTTGAGGTGTACGCCGGCCCCAAACATGGGAGCGGTGTGGGCATATTCCAGTCGGATCGCATGCGGCGCGGAGTCGCTAAAGTGCCTGCTGAAGGACGCATTGCCCGTGGATTCTTTGATATCCCGACCCGCCTCCAATACCTGCTTGTCATCCAGATAGAGCCGGAACTTATCAACCCCATCACAGGGGGAACAATGCTCTGGTGACAACTCAAATGCGTAGTCACCCGCGCCCGGTACGGTGATGGAGCCACTCCAGCGAACACTAAAGGCGGTGGCGGGAACGCCTTTTGCCGGCGAGGCAGCCGCCCAATCAAAATCCACCTGCTTGTCGACTCGGGTCAGCACCGCTTGCCCTTGCCACTCCGGGTTGTTGAAGTACTCGCCCTTCAGCCCGACTTCGTTGCCGGTGCGCAAGACAGTGCGTGGCACGACCACTGGAAACCCTGCGACATAGGAGGAGCCCTGTGCAAACAGCACCTTACTTTCCGCGCTGAAGCGGTGCTCGATGCCATCGAGCGGCAAT
>DASRRN010000387.1:0-4148 GCA_035695685.1 Acidobacteriaceae bacterium
CCCGGGTTTATCACCGAAGATCTGCCAACTGTCTTGTGGGAAGACGAGGACAATCCCGACAGCTGGAAAGACTTCGTCGAGATGGCCAAGTATGCCTCCGCACCGTTCGTCACTATGAGCGAAGTCAAGCTGGAGAAGGAAGACATCGCCATGCTGCTGGAGCAGATTCGCGATGATAATTTCCCTGACGAGGCAGCTGCGGAAGTGCATGAGGCCCAGTACCTGGTCAACTACGTGGGCAAAATTGGCTACATTCAGCTCGGTTTTGCCCACCAGGGCATCCTCTTTGTGCACGAGAACTCGACTGCCTGGTACGAGCGCTACCAGCAACTACTGGAGTTTGTGGAAGACTTCGGAGACGTGGTTTTCGAAGACGACGAGGACGAAGAAGAAGGGTGAATGCTGCCGGCTCCCCCGCAATAAGCGCTCAGGCGGTGCGCCTCAACCGCTGGGATCTGCCCCAGGCCAACTCCACCGCCACCATCCTGGCCCAAAGCGCCGGACTACCGCTCATCGTGGCAGAACTGCTGGCGGAGCGGGGTGTGCGCAGCGCGGCCGAAGCTGATCTCTTTCTTCACCCCCGCATCGAACACCTACTCGATCCTTACGCGATGCAAGGCATGGCCGCGGCCGTCACCCGGGTGCAAGCGGCCATCACGCGCCGGGAGCCCATCCTCATCTACGGCGATTATGACGTCGATGGCACCACCGCCATTGTGTTGCTCAAGACTGCCCTGGAGATGCTCGGGGGCGTAGTGGTTTTCCATGTGCCGCACCGTCTGCGAGAAGGCTATGGCATGCAGGAGGAGGTGCTGGCAGCGGCCGCCGGTCAAGGTGTTCGTCTCATTATCAGCGTCGATACGGGCATACGTGCTTTCGCCGCAGCGGAAGCGGCCGCCCGGCTGGGCGTCGACCTCATCATTACCGATCACCATCTGGCGCAGGATGTTCCCGGCCTGCCTGGTTTACCCAATGCGCTCGCAATCCTCAACCCGAACCAGCCTGGCTGCGGTTACATCTGCAAACACCTATGCGGTGCCGGGGTGGCTTTCAAGCTTGCGCAGGCGTTGCTCGAAGCGTGGGATGTGGATCGTGCGCGGGGCAAGATTCTTCCTTCCTTCCTGAAGATGCTGGCCATTGCTACGGTGGCCGATGCGGTCCCATTGTTGGGAGAAAATCGCGTCTTCGCCAGCGTGGGTCTGGAGCAGTTGCGGCGACCTGCCAGCGCCGGCTTGCGCTCGCTGATGCAGGTAGCCAAGCTTGACCCGGCGCAACGCGCCCTCACCGCAACTGACCTGGCGTTCCGCATCGCGCCCCGCATCAACGCCGCCGGCCGCATGGACGTAGCCTCCGAGGTGGTCGAACTGTTCACCACCCGCGATCCGGTACGGGCCAGTGAGTTAGCCGCAAAACTTGACCGTCTGAACGGCGAGCGGCAACAGGCCGAAGCGGCCATGCTCGAAGAGATAGATCGCCGGTTGCAGGAAGAACCTGCCTTCGAGGTAAGCCGTTGCGTCGTGATCGAAGGAGAAGGGTGGCATCGAGGCATCATTGGCATCCTTGCCTCGCGCGTGGTGGACCGAATGCGGCGCCCGGCAATCGTGATTGCCCTTGAAGGTGGCGAGGCGTATGGCTCCGGCCGTTCGGTTCCGGGCTTTCATCTACTCAATGCGATCGAAGGTTGCAAGGAGCTATTCACCCGCTTTGGCGGGCACGCGCACGCTGTGGGTTTTAGTCTTCCTCCGGATCGAGTGCAAGCGCTGAAAGGCCACCTCCAGGCGTGGGCCGAGCTCAATGTGGAAGATGCGGCACCCAGTCTGCGCTGTCACGCGGTTTTACCCCTCGATCAAATCAGCGAGGCCCTGTTCAGTTGGTTGCGCCGCCTGGAGCCGCTGGGCAACGGCAATGAGGAGCCTGTTTTCGTCGCTTACAATGTGCGCCTCGCGGCGCCGGTTCGGGGCATCAAGGATCGTCACGTATGCTTGCAGCTTGCCCAGGGAGCTCGGGGGGCCAGTTGGTCGGCCCTGGGGTGGGATTGGGCCGCGCGTGTTCAGGCGCTTGGCCTGCAGCAAGGTTCTGTCATCCACCTCGCCTACAAGCTGCGGCAAAACCAGCATCCGGAATACGGCGGCCTGGAATTAGAGATAGCGGATCTGGCCCCGGCGGCCCAGGTCCCTTGAAAACTTCGAATGCCCAAAGTCTGTTGCAATCGCCGTTGTAAACTCCGTGCATGCCTCGAGGCCTTTTTGTAACCTTTGAGGGCCTGGATGGGTCCGGAAAAAGCACCCAGCTTCGCCGCCTGAAAGAAAGGCTGGAAGCGGATGGTTTTGCGGTAACGGCGACCCGCCAGCCAGGGGGAACCCGGGTTGGCGACCGCATCCGCGCCCTGTTGCTGGATACGCGCACCGAAAATGTCGCTTCCCTCGCTGAGCTGGGGTTGATGTTCTCCGATCGTGCCCAGGCGATCGCTGAAGTGATCGAGCCCGCGCTCCAGGCTGGGAAGATAGTCCTGTGCGACCGGTTTACCGATTCCAGCGAGGCCTACCAGGGCGGCGGGCGGCAACTGGGCAGCCAGGTTGTACATGACCTTCATGCCGCATTGTGCGGCGGCCTGCAGCCGGATTTGACCCTGTTATTGTTGCCGGATTTCGATCTGTCTCTGGCGCGCGCGCGGCGCCGCAATCAACGCGCGGTCGCCGCCACCGGTAGCGATGAAAACCGGTTTGAAACCGAGAGTTCCGCATTCTACCGCCGGGTCTTCGACAAATACCGGGAGATTGCTGCTCGGGAGCCTTTGCGTGTGGTCGTAATCGGCAGTGACGGGTCCATTGATGAAGTCCACCGGCACATCGTACAAGTAGTACAGGGACGCTTGTAAACGGCAGTATGGGCACTACCTATTCACCAGCACCGCAGCAACCGTGGACCGTGCTGGAGCGCGATGGCTATCGCTTTCCTCCTGGACTGCAACTCAATCTGCCTTTCTATTTGGTGCGCCGCTTCTTCAAGCCGGGGAATCCGATCGCGCTGTTTGAGCATCTCGCTCAGACCTATGGGCGGATGGCCCACTACCGCCTTGGGCTTTCGCACATCGTTTTTGTGAACCAGCCGGATTTTATCCACGAGATCCTGATCAACCAGCCGCAGCACTTCATCAAGGAGCGGACCCAACGCCGGATGAAAATTTTGCTGGGCGAGGGGCTCATCACCAGCGACGGTGAAGTTCACCGGCGCCAGCGGCGTATTGCTGCTCCTGCCTTTCATCGCCAGCGCATTCAAGCTTATGGCGCCATCATGGTCGACCGTGCTGCCCATATGCGGGCCCAATGGCAACTTCGCCAGCCCATCGACATTGCATCGCAGATGATGCAACTGGCACTGCAGGTCGTGGCCCGGACACTCTTCAACACTGACGTTACCGCAGATGTGCTGCAAATCAACGACCAGGTAAACGTGATTATGCAGCTCTACAACTACCTGATCGCGCTGCCACGCGCGGAAGCCTATCTGCATTGGCCTCTGCCTGGCCTGATCCGCTTTCGCCGCGCTCGCGCCCGGCTGGACAAGGTGGTGCAGAGAATGATCGCCGACCATCGCGCCGATGGAGTGGACCGTGGCGACCTGCTTTCCATGTTGCTTGCCTCGCGCGACGAAGAATCTGACCACTCCGGCATGACCGACGAACAACTGCGTGATGAGGTCCTCACCATTTTTCTGGCGGGATACGAGACGGTGGCCAATGCCCTCACCTGGACCTGGTACCTGCTCTCGCAAAACCCTCAGGCTGAGGCCCGCCTGCACGCGGAGATAGACGCCGTGCTGGGCTCTGGACGCCTGCCCACACTCGAAGATCTGCCTCAGCTTCGCTATACGGAGATGGTGTTAGCCGAATCCATGCGCCTGTACCCGCCGGCGTGGGCTATGGGCAGGCAGTCGATCGCAGACATTGAATTGGGCCCCTACCGCTTTCCCACAGGCACCTATTTTTTCTTCAGCCAATACATCATTCAGCGAAGTCCTGAGTATTTTCCCGATCCGTTGCGCTTCGATCCCGACCGCTTTCTACCCGAGAATAAGGCCGGCCGCCCTCGCTTCGCCTACTTTCCCTTCGGCGCGGGCAATCGGCAGTGTATCGGAGAGGCGTTTGC
>DASRRN010000388.1:0-4527 GCA_035695685.1 Acidobacteriaceae bacterium
TTTGCCTTCGAACTCAAAGGCCCAGGTCAGCATGCCGATCAAGTTTACTTGCGTGCGATCTGCAAGCTCGAACAAGCTCTTCATCGCGGTTGCAGTATAGCTGGGATAAAGCGGCCCATTGCGATAGGCATTGGGTGGGTAAAGCCGTGCGGAGCAAGCCGCACAGCCCTCCGGATCCGCTTCGCTCAGGATGATAGGGAGCCGTTGGAACTGTGGGAACTGGCGCACTATGGCAAAACCATCGGCAGCATTGTTCAGTTCGTGGTCGAGGCCCATCTGCACGTGACCGTCGACCACGTTTGGGCGTCCCTTTACGTGGAAGGAGATGAAGTCAAGAGGGATGGGGCCGCCGGTCGCCGCGCTTTTGTTTTTGGAGCAGTGCGCAAGAAAAGCTCGCAGATACTCAGAGGCTTTGCCCTGCGTGCCAGGGCCCGGGCCGGTAGTCGCCGGTCCACCAACGCGCGCATTGGGAATCGCCTGTCGTACGCCCGCGACCGCGTAATCGTACAGCTTGTTGTAGTCGTCTTCGGTTCCTTTCCAGTAGTATTTGCCATCCGGTTCGTTCCAGACCTCCCAATACCAGGTGGCCACTGTCTCCTTGCCATACCGCGCGACCATATGTGCGGCCACCTGGCGGGTCAGCTCCTGCCAGCGCTTTAAGTCCTTTGGCGGAAACGACCAGCCCTCCTCCTCCCCAGGCTTTAGCGGCCACCCGATGTGGTAGGGATCGGGATGAGAGGAAAGTGCCTTGGGCATAAACCCAAGCTCCACCATCGGGCGCACATGGGCGGCAGCATAGGCATCAAAAATCTGATCGAGAATGATCCAACTATAGACGGGTTTCCCGCTCGCATCCTCGGTATAGACGTTGGACGAACTCCATTTGAGATCGGGCTTCCCATTGCCGGTGGCGAGCAGGAAATGCGCGCGAATATAAACCGGAACCGGACTCAGATCGTGCAATTGGGCAAGCAGCGCCTTGCCATTTTGCGTGGTTGTGTAGCCTGATTCGTCGTAGCCAAACCAGCTGTAGATGGGCGTGAATTTACCCGTGGATTTCGCCAGGTCCACGTCGATACGAATGCCCGTTTGTGCCCTGCAAGCCACGGCGGCGAGCAGAAAACTCGACAGGAAGGCGTATCGACGGTTCATGACCTCACCTCAGTAACGGAGAAGATACAGCGAACCGGATATCCGAAGCTTAGGTGGATGCCCCGGAGGTCTTATGCTCGCCCCTGGATTTTTACATCTTTTGTGGGGTAGGGACAGATCCCATGATCGGGTTCAATGATGCAGAGAGGGCCCGCCCATGAGGAAACTGATCGGCGTTTATTTGCTTGGAGCCATGTGGAGCGTTGGCGCACTGAGTACGGTCCGCGCCCAATCGATCGAAGCCAGGCAGTTGATGGAAGCGACCAACCAGGACCGTGCTCAACAGGGCCTCGGGCCGCTCAAGTGGGACCCCGCCTTGGCGCGCGCCGCGCAAAGGCATGCTGAGATCATGGTGGGGCGCGGCGCGCTCTCACACCAATACGGAGGAGAAGCCGATCTGGAGACGCGTGTTTCGCACCAGGGCGCCCACTTTCGCGTGGTCGCCGAAAATCTGGCGGTCGCTCCCAATCCAGAGACGCTGGAGGCGGAGTGGATGCACTCGCCACTTCACCGCGCCAACATCCTTGATCCACGGCTGAATGCGATTGGAGTGGGGCTGGTGCGCCAGGGAGGGAATCTATGGGCGGTACAGGATTTCTCCGCCGGCGTCGCTGCCCTAGGCTCTTCGCAGATTGAACTCACCATCGGCCAGTTGCTAAGCGAGCGTGGCCTCCAGCCGGCAGGCGACATAGCTGCAGCCCGGCAAACCTGTGTGATGGACCACGGGGCAGCGGGAGGCTTGCGACCTAAATTCATTATGCGCTGGGAGGCATCGAGCCTAAACCGGCTGCCCGACGTGCTTGAGCAGAAGATCAGTACCGGGCGATTCCGCACCGCGGCGGTGGGCGCATGCGATCCAGGGAATGGCCAGCCAGGCTTCACGACGTACCACCTGGCGGTGTTGCTCTTCTAGTGTCCCAACAGACCGCGGAAAAACTCTCTCTGTACGAAGGGCACGGCTTCAGCCGTGCCCTTCGTACACTCGAGTTTCTACATTTCTGGAGCTGCGAATTGGCCGGCGGAAGACATTTTGCCGTATTTGGATCAACGAACAGTAAGCTGTGCCAGCCCCGGACTTCAGTCCGGGGGAGCGGGTTTTCAAACCCGCGTGAACGCTTTATCTTGCAATGACCGAACTTTTAGCCCTGGTGAAAACGCCCCAAGCTCCCCAATAAACCCCATTCGCATATCCATATCAATGAAAAGATGTAGCAGTGACCATCAGGTGGGTACCGCAACAAGATCCTGTACGCGGGCTTCGGTGGTTGAAAAGCTCCGAACGGCCATAGGCAAGATAGGCATCCTCGAGGTTCCCTCGGCCATGCTCGGGACAGGCTCTTCGACTCCGCGCCATCAAGCGCGCTGTCACGCGAAAAATCTGTGAAGCGCTCCGCTCAGGATGACGATTTTGTGGGAGTTTTGATGAAAAACATTCCAAACAAGTTAAGCGCTTATGGACTGAATTCCGGGGAAGCGCCTTTCCTTAAGGAAAGGCGCATGAGGCTCGCAAGATCCACGGAACTTCACAGGAAATCGGGGGTATGGGGCACCCGGGCTCTCCTGGAACGTACAGGCTAACGCGATGCGGCCAGCTTCTGGGATTCGCGCTCCTCTGTTTGCACGAAGGCGGCTTGGTGGTCGCGTGCGAACTGTCTGAAAGAGCGAGGCCCTTCGCCGGTAACTTCTTTAACTGCGGGAGAGATGCCGGCTGCCTCGCCGCGGCGGTAGTGGGCGTAATCTTCGATCAATCCATCTGCCTGCCAATCGGGCATGTGAAAATCCCGAAGCGCGTCTCTGAATGCCTTCTCCGGTATGTCCAGGAAGGTGATGGGCCGGTTGAGAGCCTGGGAAAGTTGTTGAGCCATCTGTTCATGGGTTAAGGCTTCCGGTCCAGTGAGGTCGTAGGTTTTGCCCTCGTGTCCAGTCTTGGTCAGCGCTGCTACCGCGACGGCGGCTATATCGCGAACGTCGACAACACTCACCCGCGCTTCGCCGGCGGGCGCAAAGAACCGGCCCTCGGTGGCAATGGACTTGCCGATCATTAAGAGACCCTGCATGTATAGGTTCGGCCGGAGGTTGGTATAGCTCATCCCAGACTTGCGGAGCGCCTCCTCGACAGCAGCGTGATAGCGCAGAAAGCGTGATGGAGAGTCGGACGAGGCATGGAGTTGAGACAGATAGACAATGTGCTTCACTCCCGATTCACGCGCCAGAGCGACGAAACGTAACTGACGTTCCTCCACCCGTTCCGACGAATTTGTGACCAGAAAAGCACGCTGGACGTCGTCGAGGGCTTTGCGGAGACTCGCCGGATCATCGAAATCTGCTTCGACGAATTCCAACGCCGAGTTGGGTGTGGGATTCACGATCCATCTTTGCTTGCGCACCATCGCCCGGATACGCTCATTTCTGCCGGACAAGCGTTGAAGTATTTCCACGCCGTTCTTTCCTGTGGCTCCGGTAACAAGAATCATTTGCTTGCTCCTTCATGGTTGAGATTGGCCCCCCGACGGGGTAGTTGCCCGACACGAAATATTTGACAGCATGTTCAGTTGACCCGAACATGTTGGGCACATACACTCAACTCCGGCGCCTCAAAAAAAGGGAGAAAGCGAAGTTTCGTCCATGACCAGAAAACCAAGCGTTACCGTTCCGCTCCAGCTTTTGCTACTTTTTGGGCTGGCCAACCAGGCCACTTTGCGCGCCATGGCGCAAACTCAGACGTGGTACCTCGATCCTCCGCACTCAGCGGCACAGTTTTCTGTTCGTCATATGGGGATCTCGACGGTGAGGGGAACCTTTACCAAAGTTGGCGGCGTGGTCGTGGATTCACCAGACCTGAGCAAAGCTTCTGTGAATGTGACCATCGACGCGAGTTCCGTGGATAGCCGGGTGGAAATGCGGGACAAAGACCTGCGGAGTGACCACTTCTTCGATGTCGCCAGGTTTCCGTCGATCACCTTCGTGTCCAGACGCGTGGAAGCCGCGGGTGCTGGCAAGTTGAAGGTTACAGGCGATCTGACCATCCATGGAGTGACCAAAGAAGCAGTCCTGGATGTAGATGGCCCTACTCCTCCCATTAAAGATCCGAGAGGGAATCAGCATCGTGGCGTCTCGGCCACCACCACTATCAGCCGAGCGGACTATGGAATGAATTATGACGCGGGCATGATCGGAGACCAAATCGCAATCCAGCTGGATGTGGAACTGGTTGATAAGGCGCCCGGTGGCCCGCGGCCAGGCGGGCCGCCTCCAACTCCGCCGCCTGCGGCTAATTAGCTCCACCTGCTTACGTTTCCAGTTGATCCGGCTTCAGATACTTAATGAGCACGACTTCGTTACCCTTTTCACCGTAGATCAACTCATCGATGATGT
>DASRRN010000389.1:0-5111 GCA_035695685.1 Acidobacteriaceae bacterium
AGCCAATCGCCCACCCGGGCTGCGCATTGTGTCGTCCCTGCGGGACTCGTACATAAACCTCAGCCTCCCCGGCACTCCCGTGCCGGGCTACAGGTTGTACCGTCCCTGCGGGACTGCAGGGGATGAAGAGGCTGCGGAAAAGTGGGACAGTGAGGAAAACCCATATCCTCAGGGGCTAAAGCTGTAATGCTCGTAGGCCTTTTACCGTACGGCTGAAGCCGTGGCCTTCCTTCGATCATCTTCCTTACCCCTCTTAAGGACAGTGAATGCTCCTTGTGCTCACCAAATTGCTCAACTTAAAAATCTAATTTGGACAAGTCTGGCTGAACTTAGACCAGGACGTGAGTCCTGGGTTAACCGAAAAAAGCTGGGCCAGCCCCGCCAGGGACGGCTGAAACCTAGTCCCCTGTGTTCAGCCGTCCCTTACGGGACCCACGGCACGCCGGGACAGGCTTGGTCGGATTGCTTATATCTACCCAGGACTGTCGTCCTGGGCTAAGTTCAGACGTCCCCGTTCGACAAGCTCAGGGCAGGCTCTTCGGGACTTAGAGTTTACTTAGAGTAGTGTTCTCACACACACGCCCCTGAGATACGCTTTTTTATCAATCCTCGCGCTCAGCCGCTTGGAAACGGCGGCCAAAGCCGTACCTCAGCGGCCAAAAGCCGCGTATGTCCGAAGAATCTACTGGCACGGCTGAAGCCGTGCCCTTCGTCCGATTCCCGGGGGCGCGCCGCTAACGCGCTAACGGACTTCGGAAACGGTACTGCCGGTTTGGGATGCGTTGGAGAGAATCTGCACCTCAACGCGTCGATTCTGAGCCCTTCCGGCTGCAGTCCGATTGGTGGCTACTTCCTGATCCTTGCCGATGCCGATCAGGTAAAACTTGTGGGCCGGCACATTGAACTTGGAAGCCAGATATTGGACCACTGCTTCCGCGCGGCGCTGGCTCAACTGGTAGTTGTAATCGGCGTTGCCAACCGAATCCGTACCCCCAGTTACTTCGAGGATGAAGCTCTTGGCCGAGGTGAGCTGGGTTCCGAGGCCATCCAACTGTGCCTTGTCGCTCTTGGTCAAGACGCTCTTGTCGAATCCGAAGGTCACGGAGACGGTGCCGATCTGCTTGTAGTTGTCCAGGTTCGCTACCACGCTAGCCAGGGTGTCTGCGCGATTGACTGCTTCCTTCGCGCTGCCTTGGGCCTGGTTCGCTGCCTGGGTGGCAGCGGTAGCATTTTGGGTGGCGGTATTGGCCGATTGCTGCGCTTGCTGGATACCAGCCTGGGCGCGATCGTTGGTGCTTTGGATCGACCGGTTGTTCGCCGCAACGGAATCGTCAAGCTCATTGGTCTTGGTGACCAATGGAGCGGTTTGGCTTCGTACATAGTTCTTCGTGGAGCAGCCGGCTGTGAAAAGCAATGATACGGCCCCCAACAGGATAGCTGTGTATTGCGATCTCTTAGCGATTCGGTTCATAAAAGGCTCTGCTCCCTGTACTTGCTGTTTTTGCCCATCCTTACGTATGTAGCACGATTATTGCCAAAACGGGTCACCGCCGTTACCAGTTTCCCTGCAATCACTTGCGGGGTAAAGTATGCAACTTGATGCAGCACGAAACGACCAAGAGAGGGAAAGTTTTACCTTCTGGTGGGCAAACTTCCGCCCGACCCCAGCACCGTCTAAACTTTGTTTTTAGGGATTATTCATGGATCTGCACGAAAAAATACGCACCCTGCCCGGCCGGCCGGGGGTGTATTTGTATCGCAATGCTGGCGGCGATGTTATCTACGTCGGAAAAGCCAAAAATCTTCGTTCCCGGGTCCGCTCCTACATCCTTGACGGAGCGCAGGCCAACGCCAAGACCGGGTCGCTTATGCGCGAAGCCGTGGATGTGGACTACATCCTGGTAGAAAACGAGCACGAAGCCCTCGCGCTCGAAAACAACCTCATCAAGCAGCGTAAGCCCCGGTTCAACATTCTGCTGCGTGACGACAAGACTTATCCCTACGTAAAGTTGACCCTGGCCGACCGCTATCCCAAGGTTTTTGTGACCCGGCGACTGCGCAAAGACGGTAGCGCCTACTACGGACCCTTTTTTCCCGGCAATCTGGCGCATCGGGTAGTCGACCTGATTCATCGCAGCTTTCTGTTGCCCAGTTGCAAAGTCGATCTGTCGCGCTACCATCCCCGACCCTGCCTGCAGTACTACATCAAGCGCTGCCTGGGCCCTTGCGTCGAGGCGCTCACTACGCCCGAGGAATACCGGGAAGCGGTGCACGACGCGCAAATGTTTCTCGAGGGCCGGCAGACGGAGCTAAGTCACTCGCTGGAACAGCGCATGGAGGCGGCAGCAGCCTCAGAACAGTTCGAACTCGCGGCCCGGTACCGCGATCTTCTGATCACCATGAGCCAGGTGCAAGAGAGACAACGTATGGCGACCACCGACGGCGATGATGCGGACGTCTACGGTTACCATCACGAGAACGGCATGCTAGCCGTGAATCTCTTCCATATGCGAGGGGGCAAGATCGTAGATCGCAGAGAGTTCTTTTGGGAGGAGTTGCCTGAGCTTCCGCCGGAGCTCGACTCGACTGAAGCAAAATCCGAATTGAGACCTGAATCGGAATCGCAATCCTTCGGGGAGGCTTTTGATGCCTCGTTCTTTTTCTCTGCTCTGCTGAAACAGATTTATATCGATCAGCAGTACGTGCCGCGGACGGTCTATATCCCGGTGGATTTTGCGGATCGCGATTCTTTGGAGGCCCTGCTGAGCGAGCGTGCCCAGCACAAGGTTGAGTTGTGCGTGCCCCGCCGGGGAGAGAAGCGTTCCCTGGTGGACCTCGCAGGACAAAATGCCAAGCAAAGTTTTGATCAGCGCTTCCGGGTGTTGCAGCCATCGCGCAAGATGATCGAAGAAGCACTGCAGGATTTGCTCACGCTGCCGGACCTGCCCCGGCGCATTGAATGCTTTGACATCTCCCACATCCAGGGCGCGGAAACGGTAGCTTCCATGGTTGTTTGGGAGGACGGCGCGATGAAGAAATCCGACTACCGGAAATTTCAGATAAAGACGGTCGAAGGGGTCGACGATTTCGCTTCGATGCGGGAAGTGGTCGGGCGGCGCTATCGGCGGGTCCAAGAGGAGAAGCGAGCGATGCCCAGCCTGATTCTGATTGATGGAGGATTGGGGCAACTGCACGCCGCTGCTGAAGCACTGGAATTGCTCGGGATCACCACGCAACCGCTGGCCTCGATCGCCAAACGAGAGGAAATCATCTATGTCTACGGGCAGGAGGATGAACCCATCGTGCTTGACCGCCGGTCGCCGGTGTTGCACCTGGTGCAGAGAATTCGCGATGAGTCGCACCGCTTCGCTGTGACTTACCACCGCAAGCGGCGGGAGATCCGGGATCGTGAGTCCAACCTGCTGACCATACCTGGCGTGGGCCCGCAGACGCGTAACCGGCTGGTTGCGCACTTCGGCAGCCTGCGCGGGGTACAGGATGCCAGCCTGCAGGCGCTTGCCTCCGTGGTTGCGCCTCACCTGGCTGCCGCCATCTATGGCTATTTCCATCCCGCGGATACTGTGGCTTCTCCGCCGGGGCAGGCGGTCTAAGCACGGCTTCTGGAAAATGCTTTGTCCGAAAGGCGCGGCTTCAGCCGTGCCGTAAACTTCTCAGCTATGCTCGGCTTTAACCGCTGAGGTACGGCTTTTTCCTGCCGTTTCCAAGCGACTGAGCGGGCGAGGAATGGCAAAAAAGCGTACCCCAGGGGCTAAAGCCCTCATCAATCCGATTCTTGTACGGCACGGCTGAAGCCGTGCCCTTCGTACAAAGCATTTTTCCGCGGCCTGTTAAGCACGGCTTCTGATCTCGGCAGCCGGGCCGAGAACTGACCGGCTTCGTTGCAGGCAGTACAATTTTGTCATCCCCGTGCAGGATCAGACCCATGCCATACCGAGCTCGTCCTCGGCGCCGGATCTTCCCCGGGTGCTCGGAGTCTGGCATGCCACCGCCATCGTGGTGGGCACGATCATTGGCAGTGGCATTTTCCTCGTGCCCCAGGAAATGATGCGCGCCGTCGGCTCGGGGAAGATGGTTTACCTGGCCTGGATCGTGGGGGGGTTACTCACCCTCTTTGGCGCCATGACCTACGCGGAGCTGGGCGCCATGATGCCGCGGGCCGGCGGCGAGTATGTCTTTCTGCGTAACGCGTACGGCGACCTGCCCGCATTTCTCTATATGTGGACCTGGTTCGCGGTCGCCAAGCCGGCATCCATTGCCAGCGTCACTACCGGCCTGGCTCGTGTCATGGGGGTTTTCCCTGCATTCGCGTGGCTCGACGGCGTGGCATTGCGAGCTCCGCTGTTGATCACGTGGTCACAGATTTTCGCCATCTTCGCTTGCTGGGTTATCACCGGGCTCAACTACCTGGGGATCAAGAAGGCGGGTGACTTTCAGCTCTTCTTCACCTGGCTTAAGGTCGTTCTGGTTGTGGCGATCACCGGCTTCTGTTTTGCCAGTCCTCAGGGTAGTGTGAGCAATTTTCTTACTACTTTTCCCGGGGCTCAAGGCGGGTTCGCCGGGTTCATGGTGGCTCTCATCGCGTCTTTATGGGCGTATGACGGCTGGAATGACCTGACTATGGTGGCCGGCGAAGTGAGGCGCCCGGAGCGGAGCCTCCCTATCGCGTTGATCGCTGGAGTGGGCGTCGTCGGGGTGCTGTACATGGCCACCAACGCGGCCGTTCAGTACATCCTGCCGGCGGCGAGCATCGCCGGTTCGGCTCGGCCGGCGGCGGTTGCTATGTCGGTCGTATCCGGCCATTGGGGAGCATCTCTGGTTTCCGTCGCTATGGCGCTCAGTATTCTTGTGGGGCTCAACGGCACGACCATGTCCGGCGCCCGCGTGCCGTTTGCCGCGGCGCGTGACCGGCTTTTTCCGGCATGGATGGCACATATCCACCCCCGTTTTCAAAGTCCTTCTACTGCACTGGTTGCGCAGGGGTTGTTGAGCACACTCCTGCTGCTATTGGTGGGACGTTTTCAGCAGTTGTTTGAACTTGCGATTTTTGCCGAGTGGCTCTTCTACCTGCTTACCACCACGACGATCTTTGT
>DASRRN010000390.1:0-9099 GCA_035695685.1 Acidobacteriaceae bacterium
GGCTGCCGAGAATGTAGATGTAGCTGCCGGACAGGGCAAGATGCTAGCAGTTCTTGTTCTCGGCCCCGGGGAAAGACTGTGGCGGGTCCGCCCGGTGCGGGCTTCGGTGGTTGAAAAGCTCCGAACGGCATAGGCAAGATAAGCATCCTCGGGGTCCTTCGACTCCGCGCGATCAAGCGCGGTGTCCCGCGATAAATCTGCGAGGCGCTCCGCTCAGGATGACGATTTTGTGGGAGTTTTGAAGAAAAACATTCCAAACAAGTTAGCGCTTATGGGACGTAAGTCCTCGGTACGATTTGAAAGGGAGAATCAGTCCCGCAGGGACGGCTGAAAACTAGAGGAATCTGCGTTTCCCTTTTCTCACCCAGAACCTAGCCAAGCAGGCCGTTTTCCTGCAATTGGGCCTCTGTCCGCTCAACCCCGGAGATAAGAACGACGCCCTGGGTGCGCGCCTTCCCTGCCCAGCGTGTGGCCTCATCTTCGCTGATCTTCAAGTTCATTAGCAGGCTAACCAAGTCATCAAGATCGCTCACCTTTACCGGTTTCGTATTGAGCCGGCCGGCATAGGGAACGAACACGACCTCAAAGTGACCCACCGCGCCCGACGATCCAGGATTTGCGTTAATCCGGATGGTACCGGTGACCTTTGCCATGGTCCGCTCCTTCCGCCGTAGTTCGCGTCAAAGCACATCTTTTCATATCCAGGTCAGTCCGGCGCGACCACTACAAACCCGCGCTCGATCAGTTTGCGCATCATCGTCAGGCATTCGCGCCTCACAGTGTCAACGGGTGCGTTCGCAGTGACTGCGAGTGCCTCAAAGGCTTGGTCGGCGGTACGCGTGCCGTCGCAGGTCGCCAGGAATTCCGCCACCAGAGGCTGAACTTTCCAGTGAAAGGGAAAACCGCGCGTGAGCCTCAGAGTAAGCGATTCTGCATGCCAGGCATTGCCGGCCTGGTTGCAAACCTGCTCCAGCCTCACGTGATCAGCGAGCCTGGGCCTGATCGCAAGCAGTTTCTCATCGCTCTCCATCTCCAGCAGCAGGTCATGCGCAGCGAAGGTGGAGAGAATCAGCTCTCCCAAGTCACCACTTGGTGTTTTGGGCACTTCTTCGATGCGCACCCAGTTCTTGCCACTGCGCCGCCGCATCACAATCAAGCCGTCGTGAATCGCCAGCACACCGCGGCTCCGGTAGTAGTCCATATACCCTTCGTACAGTTCATGGTCGCGTCCGGTGTCAGGCGTGGTTTCACGAATGCGGTGCTGCGCGTATTCCTCCGGGTGTTGGGTCAGCCCTTTCATGACCCACGCATCGCAGCCGGTGCCATCGAGCCATTCGGCGATCCGATCCTCCCATGGTTGTTCGCCTACTTGTGCCCATTCGCACAGCATTTGCATATACCCGCCTTCATTGAGATGTGCGGGCGCTTCTCGAACCAGGTGGCGGCAGAGCTGGTCCAGCTCCATTGAGTTATCGCAAAATAAGTAGTCCCGCTTGGGAGTAATGAAGAAGGGCGGGTTAGAAAGTATCAGGTCGAAGTTTTGCCCCGCAACCGGTGCAAACCCGTCCCCCATCCGCAGCTCGATGTTTTCTATCCCGTTAAGATGGGCGTTGAATGTTACAAACGCGGGCACCCTGGGGTTCACATCGGTAGCAATCACCAGATCGCTGTGCGTGGCAGCTCCCAAACTGAGGATGCCGCTGCCGGTACCAAGGTCAAGGGTCGCGCGCGCGTGACGCCTGACTGCGAATCTGGCCAGGAATTTGCTGGTGGGGTTCGGCCAGAGCACCATTTCCGAGTCGCCGGCAGCAATCGATGCCGGATGATCGGAGGCCACCAGAAAGCTTTGCACCGGCAGCAGCATGGCCGTTGCCGTAAGCAGGTTTCCGTCTCGCTCCAACAAACCTGATTCCAGCAGCAAGCAAAGAAGCGCTTCCGGCACTAAGCTGGTGTGCGCGTCTGCAGATTGCGGGCGCCCCAGCCAAAACCAACGGAGCAAAGTGTTGAGCAGCGTGACTTCACGCGTACGATCGAGCAGCCGGGCTTTATTGCGCAGTTGCGCGGACGGTAACTCCGCGGCACCAAGGTACCCGGGCAGGTTTACTTCGGTATAACCTGCTTCCTCGAACCAGCCACGAAGCCGCCGGGAATCATCAACGGACAAAGGTCTAAGCATGCGCTTAAACCTTACCATCGCACAGGCCACTCAAAAAAACACGCGACAGGCATCGCGTGCGTTTTTTAATTGACCCGCCCCTAGCCGCGTGGTATGAACATTAGCGCCCGTGGATAAGTGATTCTAAGCGTCTTAAACAGTACTTTTTCGTCCCGGTACTGAACACGTCTTTTCATGTAAGATTCGACGAAACGATCAGCCACCGATTATCCCAATCAAGTGGAAGGAAGCAATTATGGCGAGACAAAGTGCGCAGCACAAACTGGACCGCGTGCGGCCTCCCCGCGTGCAAATCACCTACGACGTAGAAGTAGGCGGCGCCATTGAAATCAAAGAGCTCCCTTTCGTCGTAGGAGTATTGGGCGATTTCACCGGCAACCCTGAACAACCACTCCCCAGGTTGAAGGATCGCAAGTTTGTCGAGGTCAACCCGGACAATTTCGACACCGTGCTCGAAGGAATGAAACCGCATCTTTCCTTCGCCGTGGAGAACAAGCTGAGCGACGACCCCGACGCCCCGAAATTGAAGGTGGATCTGAAGTTTCGCAAGTTCGAAGACTTCGAGCCGGGCAACGTGGCTAAGCAGGTCAAGCCGCTCAAGGAAATGCTCGATCTGCGAAGCCGATTGGCAAATCTTCGCAGTTCCCTGCAGGGCAACGACAAGCTGGAGGAGTTGCTTTTGGAAGCAGTGGGAAATACGGAGAAGCTAGAAAAGTTGAAGGGCGAAATTGGCCCGAAGGATGGAGGTTCCAATGGCTGAAGCGGCCACTCAGAAGGGATCGGCGCCCGCGGTTGCTGCCGAGGAATCGAGTCTGCTCGATCAGATCGTCGAGCAAGGCCGGTTCGGCAAAGAGACCGCGTCACGGGAGCGTGGCAAGGACTTGGTGAAGGAATTCGTAGCCCAGGTACTCGATGGCTCGATGACCGTAGCCAAAGACGCGGAGATGATGATCAATGCGCGCATCGCGCAACTCGATCACCTGCTTTCACTGCAATTGAATGAAATCATGCACCATACGCAGTTCCAGAAGCTGGAAGGCTCATGGCGCGGCTTGAAGTACATGATGGACAACAGCGAGACCGGCGTTGGGCTGAAAATTCGCGTCTTCAACGCGACCAAGAAGGAATTGCTACGCGACATCGAGAAAGCTCCGGAGTTCGACCAGAGCGCTCTCTTCAAGAAAATTTATGAGGAAGAGTACGGCGTTTTCGGGGGAGCTCCCTTTGGAGCGCTGGTGGGCGACTACGAGTTCGGCAAACATCCTGAAGACATGGCCTTACTTGAGGGCGTCTCCCATATAGCGGCCCAGGCGCATGCGCCGTTCGTCAGCGCTGCCGCGCCGGATCTCTTTAACCTGGAAGGCTATACCCAACTCGACGCACCTCGCGACCTGGCAAAAATCTTCGATAGCACCGAATATGCAAAATGGAAGTCGTTTCGCCAAAGCGAAGATTCGCGCTACGTCGCGCTTACCCTGCCGCGGACGCTCGCGCGTCTCCCTTACGGTGAAGAAACCAAACCCATTGACGAATTCAAGTACGAAGAACAAGTGGATGGCACCGACCACTCGAAATACCTGTGGATGAACGCAGCCTACTCGCTGGGAACGAAGATGACGCAGTCCTACTCACTCTACGGCATGTGTGTAGCCATGCGGGGGGTCGAGGGCGGTGGGCTGGTGGAAGGTCTGCCCACGCATAATTTCGCTACCGACGAGGGTGATATCGCGTTGAAGTGCCCCACTGAGGTTCCGATTACCGATCGTCGTGAAAAAGAGCTGGCGGATCTGGGCTTTGTGCCCCTGGTCCATTGCAAGGGCACCGACTACGCTGCCTTCTTCAGCGTGCAAACCTGCCAGAAAGCCAAGGTTTACGACACCGACTCGGCCAACGCAAATGCCCGCTTGTCTACGCAGCTGCCTTACATCATGGCGGTCTCGCGCTTCGCGCACTACCTGAAAGCGATGATGCGCGACAAGATCGGTAGCTTTATGTCTCGTGAAGAGGCAGAGAGGTTCCTGAACCGCTGGATTACCAAGTACGTGACTCCCGATGATTCCGCTTCACCAGCAGCCAAAGCTGAGCGGCCGCTGCGTGAGGCCAGAATTGACGTTTCGGAAGTCCCGGGCAAACCGGGTGTATATCGCGCGGTTGCTTTTCTTCGTCCGCACTTCCAACTTGATGAATTGACCGTTTCTCTGCGGCTGGTTGCTGAATTGCCTGCCGGCAAGGGGTAAATCGAAGCGCACCTGATCCTGGACACAAACTGATGTCCTGCATTTTTTAGTGCCGGGGCCCCGCACAGAAGACTTTGACAGGAGAAAGACAATGGCAGTCAATGCGTACCTCATTATCGCCGATCGTCCAGGACCCAGCACCAGCAAAAAGGACGCTATCGACATCCTTTCCTTCAGCTTTGGCGCCAGCAACACTGCAGTCATTGGCGCCGGTTCATCCGGAGGCGAGGCCCGGGCGGGCCGTGCCAACCTGGGCGATGTCACCATCATGAAGGTACTCGACAAGACCTCACCCCTGCTCTTTGACGATTGTTGCACCGGAAATTACTTGAAGAAGGTCGACGTCGTCTACGACAAGCCGATGGGGGACAATCAGGAGGATTACTTCAAGATTCACATGGAGGACTGTCTCATCACATCCATCTCGCTTTCCGGTTCCGCAGAGAACCCTGTGGAATCGATCAGCTTCGCTTTCAGCAAGGTTAAAGTCAGCTACAACCCTGAAGAGGATGGCGCGCTGAAAGGCTTTATCGACAAGGGCTTCGACGTGCTCAAGCTCAAGCCGTGGTAAGTCACGGCGAGCAGGGATAAGGTGCCGGTAACCGCCAAAGAGCTGTTTGCTGCAGGCAAAGTCCGGGAAGCCGAAAGGTGGCTCACGGCACATTTACGCGAGCACCCGGCCGACACAGCGCAGCGCGTTTTTCTGTTTGAGCTGCTTTGCTTCGCGGGGGAGTACACCCGTGCGGAAAAGCAGCTCAGCGTACTCGCCGGTAAAAATGCCGAAGCAGAAACGGGAGCCATCGTCTATTACGCGGCTCTCCATGCGGAGAAAACCCGGCACGAGATCTTTGAGAAGCAGACCTTCCCGGCGACACCTACGACCTCCCCCAGAGGCTCGCTGAACGGGAAAGCTTTCACCGAATTGCGCGATGCGGATCCGGATATTGGCTCACGGCTCGAAGTGTTCGCAGCCGGCGCCTACGTCTGGATTCCTTTCGAGCACCTGGCCTCGGTTGAAATGAGGCCGCCGCAACGGCTCCGGGACACGCTCTGGACACCGGCGCTGGTGCAGGCTGCGCCATCGTTTCAAGGCATGGATCTGGGAGAAGTCCTGCTTCCAGCGATTTACCCATTCTCCTGGAAGCATCCAGACGAAGCAGTCTGGCTGGGAAGAATGACGGATTGGGCGGCCGACGATGAGTGTAAGGAATATCCATCGGGCCAGAAGATGCTGCTGGTCGATGGTGAGGAAGTTCCCTTCCTCGAAGTACGGTCGATCGAATTCGCCCAACCGGCGGTTGCGCCGTCTGAGCAGTAAAGCTCCTCGTAGTTTAGGTTGCCGCCACTATGCCGCTTCGCGAAGATATCCTGACTCCGATTGCCGGGGAAAACCCCAGTGGCATCGATCTTCGTTATGACACCAAGCTCCTGATATACGACAAAATCCGGGAAGCTCGGCGGCAGGACGACGGCCTGGCACAAGGCGACTGGCAAAGCGAACGCAAGGTTGCGAATTACTCCCTGGTCCGCCAGCTTGCTCAGGACACGCTTGCCACCGTCTCGAAAGATCTCCAGCTGGCCGCTTGGCTCACCGAAGCCCTGCTGGCGACTGAGCAATACGCAGGCCTACACCAGGGGCTCACCCTATGTCACAGTTTGTTGACTAATTTTTGGGATACAGTCTATCCGGTTATTGAAGATGGAGACCGTGAACTCCGGGCTAAGCCGCTCTCCTGGATCGGCTCCTTCCTCGACCTTCCTTTGCGTTCCGCGCCAATGGTCAACGCGGGATACTCCTGGTTCGCCTATAAAGATTCGCGTGTGGTTGGGTTTGAGGACCAGGCGAAAACAGACAAGGATCGTAAAGCTCGAGCGAAGTTGATCGAAGAAGGTAAGATCGCGCCAGAAGCGTTCGATAAGGCGTTCGCCGAGACACCAAAAGCCTTCTACCTTAAAGCGGAGAAGGACCTCGATCACTGTCTCGCGGAGCTGGAGAGCCTGGAGACCTTTTGTGACGAGAAGTTCGAGGACGATGCTCCGCCGTTTGGCAAACTCAGGACTGCACTGACTGACGTCCGGCACACGATCCATGGGTTCCTCAGCAAGAAGCGTGAAACCGAGCCGGACCCGGTCGAGGAGGTTCCGGTTGTCGAAACTCCAGTCGCGATCGAAGCAACGGACACCGAGGGGACGGGCGCGCCGGCTCCGGCTGCAGTCCTCGCCAACATCTCTGTGTCAGAACCTGCAGATATCCGCCAGGCCGTGGCCGGCATTGCCGCCGGAGCGGCTTTCCTTCGAAAGCGGGAGCCGCTCAGCCCTGCTCCTTACCTGATCCTGCGCGGTCTGCGTTGGGGCGAGCTGCGCACAGCATCGCGATTGGGAGACAGCACGCTGCTGGAAGCGCCACCCACCGAGCTCCGGCAAAAAGTGAAGCGGTTGGCTCTAGCAAAGAAGTGGAGCGAGCTACTCGATGCCTGTGAAGATGCAATGGCTCTGCCTTGCAGCCGAGCCTGGCTCGACTTACAGCGGCTTTCAGTCGCCGCCTGCTCTTCCCTGGGCGCTGAGTATCAACCGATCGCCACCGCCATACAGTCGGAACTTCGAGCGCTGCTGAATGACCTTCCGGAATTACTGGAAGCGACCTTGCTCGATGACACGCCGGCGGCAAATCCAGAAACCAAGGCTTGGCTAAAAAACTTGCAAGATACCCCCGACTCCAACGTGCTCCGTGGCATCGAAGGGGATTCTCCAACGAACGCCGGCAGCAATGGAACTCCGACATGGCTCTCGCAATCGGCCGACGCGTACGTTCTGGCCAAGGAGGCATTGGCTGCGGGACATGAGGACAAGGCATTCGCCATCATGCGTGCCGAGATCGCCCGCCAGCGGTCCGGGCGAGGACGCTTTCGCCGCACCATGCAGTTGATCGACCTGGTGGTGGCTGCCGGTAAAGATGCCATTGCTCAACCGCTCCTCGACGATGTCGCAGCTATGATCGAAACCCACAAACTCGACGCCTGGGAGGACCCTGAACTGGTCGCCAGTGATCTTCTGAAGCTGATGCGCAATAGCAAAAAAATCCAGGGCAGCTCCGGGGATAAGCAAAAGATGTTCGAACGTATCTGCCGCCTTGACCCTGTCCAGGCATTGGGCGCGGGGTAAGCCATGGCAAGGAACCTAGGCGAAACGACTGTCACCGTACCCGTCCTCGATCGGCTCATCGATCTCGAACCTGGCAGCCAAACAGAAAATCCCCCCAGCCGTTCACAATCGGAGCGCTTGCTCAAGCGGGCGGTGCGGCGCGATTTGGAGTGGCTCCTCAACACCCGCCGGATCTCCGATATCCCCGACGAAGGCCTGAAGGAAGTGAATCGCTCCGGTTACATGTACGGCCTTCCTGACCTTTCTGCCCTGACCATGGCTACCTCCGGAGACCGCAACAAACTGGTACGCCAGATTCTGGCTGCCGTAAATCTCTTCGAGCCACGGCTGGCCAACGTTCGTCTGACGTGGGTCGAGAACCCTGATACCGCGAAGAGCGAAGTACGCCTGCGCATCGAGGCCATGCTGCGCATGGACCCGTCGCCTGAACCTATTTCCTTTGATACCGTCATCGAGTTGAAGAGCGGCAGCTGCCGCCTTTCCGGAGGCGACGATGCGCGATGACTTGCTGCTCTACTACGAGCGGGAGCTGGACTATCTGCGCAAGTCTGCCGTGCAGTTTGCGGAGAAGCACCCTAAGGTTGCTTCCCGCCTGGTGCTGGAACCCACAAAATGCGAAGACCCGAATGTGGAGCGGTTGCTGGAAGCCTTTGCACTCCTCGCCGCCCGCGTTCATCTCAAGATGGACGACGAGTTCCCGGAGATTACGCAAGCTCTGCTCACGGTCGTCTATCCGCAATTGATACGTCCGCTGCCTTCCATGTCAGTGGTCGAATTCCAACTAGATCCGGAAAAGGGCAAGCTCACCAGCGGGCTCAAGATCGACCGGCATTCACCCCTCTATTCCAAACCGGTGGGTGGCGTGCCTTGCACCTTTCGCACCTGCTATGACACAACTTTGTGGCCGCTGACCGTCACCGCCGCAGAATGGCGCGCGCCCAGCCGGCTGCAGCCGGCAGTCAAGACCAACGATTCGGCGTGGGCCATTCGCCTGGAGCTTCGCTGCGCGCCGGACGTCACCTTCCAGGCACTCAAGATAGACCAATTGCGCTTCTACCTTGATGGAGAGAGCGGACTGGTCAACATACTCTACGAACTCTTGTTCAGCCGTCTCAATCGCATCATCGTAAGAGATCTTACCCCGGGCTCACGGCTCGCCCCAGTCATGCTGCCCGCCTCAGGGCTGAGCGCCGCCGGCTTTGCCCCGGACCAGGGAATGGTCCCCTATGCGCCCTCTTCCTTCGCCGGTCATCGGCTGCTGATGGAGTACTTCGCCTTTCCCGAGAAATTCTTTTTTGTCGATCTGACCGGCCTGGAATCGATCGCCGCAGCCGGTTTCAAGAACGCCGTCGAAGTCGTCTTCCTCATCTCCCAGGTCGAAGGCGATGGCCGCATCCAGCGGCTGGAGCTTGAACTCTCGAAAAAAACCTTCCGCCTGGGATGCTCTCCGGTGGTGAATCTTTTTCCCCAGGTCGCCGAACCGATCCAGCTGGATCGGCGCAAGTATGAGTACACCGTGACCCC
>DASRRN010000391.1:0-7303 GCA_035695685.1 Acidobacteriaceae bacterium
GCGGGTGCTCCAACAGCGGTCTGGCTAGAGGCCTTTTGTCACTGTCGGGTTTCCATTTGGGATCGGTTGCATGGATCCCAGGTCTCAGAAGCGAGACCTGGGGCACCTTCGGTTATTTCCTGTGCAGATCGGAAAGGCTTATCTCAGGGGCTGAAAGGGGGGTGAGAACCGGAGAGAGCAAACAGCAGGTCCCTCCGGTGTGGCACGGCTGAAGCCGTGCCCTCCGTCAGGGGTTTTGCCCTGCCTGTCTTGCCCGGCGCTGACTTTGGCCGGGCTTCGCCTGTCTTCTTTGATCCGCCTACGCATGGGCGATTCCTGCTTTGGTGCTTTCGCGAATGGGCTGGAGTCTGCCAAGATAGTAGGAATGACCGCACCAGTTGCCACCAAGATCTTCGCCGACCGCATCGGCCGCATTGAGGTTTCCGCCACTATGGCGGTCACTGCGGAAGCTGCCAGACTGCGCGCCCAGGGCGCCCAACTGGTCGATTTTGGGGCCGGGGAACCTCATTTCACGACCCCCCGCCACATCAAAGATGCCGCGATTGCGGCGATCGAAGCGAATTTCACCCGCTATACCGTCGTCGCCGGCATCCCGGAACTGCGCAAGGCGATCGTGCAACGCCACGCGTGTGACTTCGGCTCCGACTACAGCGCGGACGAGACCGTTTTCACCGCGGGCGGCAAGCTGGCGTTGTTCAACGCCATCCAAGTCCTGGTGGACCACGGCGATGAGGTGATTCTGCCTGTTCCTTATTGGGTCTCTTTCAAGGACATCATCCAATATGCCGGCGGCAAGATAGTGTATCTGCCGACCGAAGAAGCGGAGAATTTTCGGGTCACGGCGGACGCGATCGAGAGGGCTATTACTCCGCGTACCAAGGTCATCATCCTGAACACGCCGTCAAATCCAGCCGGCTCGGTGGTGTCTCCCGCTGACCTGGAGCGCATCGTGAAGCTGGCCCACGCGCGGGGCATCTTTCTGCTGCTGGATGAGTGTTACGTGTACCTGCAATATGCCGGTGCTCCTATCTCCGGCGGTTCGTTCGTGGAGGCAAAGGAGCACGTGGTTGTGCTCGGTTCCCTCTCCAAGACGTACGCTATGACGGGCTGGCGTGCCGGGTTCGCTCTGGGCCCCAAGCCGATCATTGCCGCCATGAGCAAGTTGCAGAGCCAGTCCACTTCGTCGACGGCGGCAATGGTGCAAAAAGCGGCCATCGCTGCGGTGAGCGGTTCGCAGACATGCGTCACCGAGATGCGCGCGGAATACTTGAAATTGCGCGACCGCATCCTGGATGGGTTGAAGGCAATCCCCGGAATCACCTGCACCAAGCCAGACGGCGCATTTTACGTTTACCCCAATGTGTCGTCGTTCCTGGGCAAACCAGGTGCAAAGAGCGCGACGGAACTGGCCTCACGCCTGCTGCATGAGGCGCACGTGGTAACGGTTCCCGGTGAGGCCTTCGGCACCCAAGAAAACATCCGGCTGTCCTACGCGGTCGCGCACAGCGACATCGAAGAGGGCCTGGTCAGGATGAAGAAATTTTTCAGCAGTCTCTCGTAGGAGTCCATGGAATCTAAAGTCGAATTTCGCCCCATTATCCTGGCGGGCGGGAGCGGAACGCGCTTCTGGCCGCGGAGCCGCCGCTGGCGGGCGAAGCAACTGCTGGTGCTGGATGGCGCGCGCACCATGATCCAAAGCACGGTGGATCGCCTGGGAACGTTAGCCACGTCCAACGAGCTTTGGGTGATCACCAACGACCTGCTCTCCAAGGCCATTTCCGAGCAACT
This sequence comes from Acidobacteriaceae bacterium, assembly GCA_035695685.1. GTDB lineage: Bacteria > Acidobacteriota > Terriglobia > Terriglobales > Acidobacteriaceae > PALSA-350. The sequence goes on from DASRRN010000391.1 coordinate 1,789, forward strand.
GCAAAGCATGCTGGGGGAACAGATCATCTGCGAGCCGGCAGCGCGCAACACTGCGCCGGCAGCGGGCCTGGCGGCTTTCCTCATCGAGCGCAGTGCTCCCGATGCGGTGTTGGGTATCTTTCCCGCCGACCACGTGATCACCGACGAGGATAAGTATCGGGCCACCATCGAGCAAGGCATCGCCTTGGCGGCGGCGGGGGAAAACATCGTCGTGCTGGGAGTGAAGCCGGTGCGGCCTGAAACCGGGTATGGCTACATCGAGACCGGAGAAGTGCTGGCTGACGGGGTCAAGCGCGTGCGGCGATTTACCGAGAAGCCCAACCGGGATCGCGCTGAGGAGTTCATGCTCGCCGGCAGATACTACTGGAATAGCGGCATTTTTTTGTGGACGGCGCGCACACTGGCCAACGCTATCCGTGAGCACTTGTCTGAGACCGCGCCCTATCTGCAGCAGATTGCCGACGCCTATGGAACGCCGCGGTTCGAGCAGGTTTTTCGCGAGCTTTATCCTTCCTGCGAAAACATCAGCATCGACTACGCTGTACTCGAGCCCCGCTCGGCCAAGGGCGAACACCATTCGAATATTTACTGCCTGCCGGCGGAGTTTGGGTGGAACGACCTGGGTTCCTGGGATGCCCTCTACGAACACCAATTGGCGCAGGGCAACGCGACGGATGGGAATGTCACCGAGGCGAGGGGCATGGTGGGGATCGATGCCCGTAACAATTACGTTTACAGTCCGGAGAAATTCGTCGCACTGGTCGGGGTAGATGACCTGGTGGTGGTGGAGACCGAAGATGCCATTCTGATTACCACGCGAGAGCGGTCGCAAGATGTACGCCGGGTAGTCAGCGAGCTGGCCGGAAAACACGACGAATTGATTTGATTCTGGAAAAACCCATCAAATTCGGGACTGATGGCTGGCGAGGAATTCTCGCTGACGACTTCACCGAGCATAACGTGCGCCTCGCGGCTGGAGCCATCGCCCGTTATGTTTGTGAGCAGGAAGACTCCGCTCGCGGCATCTGCGTCGGATATGACACCCGGTTTCTATCCCAGCGCTTCGCGCAGATCGTAGCCGAAGTGGCCGCCGCAGCCGGCATACCGGTGCGCCTGGCCGATCGCATCACTCCCACACCGGCGCTCTCCTACGCGGTGAAACATCTGGGTGCGGCCGGGGGGGTGATGATCACCTCCAGCCACAATCCGTACAACTGGAATGGGGTGAAGTACAAAGCGAGCTACGGAGGCTCAGGCAGCCCGGCCATCATGCGAGCGATCGAGGGCTATCTGGGCAAGGGATTGCCCCTGGCCGCGGCCAGCGCTGCAATTTCCGAGGTCGATTTTCTCAGCCCGTATGTCGAAGCCATCACCGTATTTGCAGACCTCAAACGGATCGCGGCTACGGGACAGAAATACGCCGTCGACTGCATGTACGGTGCGGGGCGGGGGGTACTGGCGGGGATCTTCGGACGCATGGGCATCGACCACGTGGAGATTCGCGCGGAGTTGAACCCGCTGTTTCCCGGCATTCAGCCGGAGCCGATTCCGCCGCATATCCGCGCACTCGAAGTTGCAGTGCTCAAGTATCACTGCCAGTCTGGATTTGCCACCGACGGCGATGCGGATCGCATCGGTGCGGTGGATGAGCAAGGACGGTTCGTCGACGCCAACAAAATTTACTGCATCCTGCTGGAATGGCTGCTCAAACGAAAGCAGTGGCCAGGGGATGTGGCCCGGGCCTTCAATACAACCAAGATGCTGGACCGCATCGCAACCCGATACGGACGGAAACTATATGAGCATGGCATCGGCTTCAAGCATGTATGTGAACTGATGCTAGAGAAGGACATCCTTATCGGTGGCGAGGAATCAGGCAGCATCGGTATCGGCAGGCATCTGCCGGAACGCGACGGGTTGTTGAATTCCCTTCTTCTGGCCAATGTTATGGCGGAGGAAGGGCGCACGCTGGGCTCGCTGGTGAGCGGGCTGCAGGAAGAATATGGCGAACACTACTACGGCAGGCTCGACCTACATATACCCGAAGAGACCAAGCTGGCAGCCATACGCCGCGCAACCGCCGGGGTGAGCGGGTTTGCCGGCATGCGCGTCTTGCGCCGTGAAACGCTCGATGGGATGAAGTTTTATCTCGACAATCCTGAGGCAACGCAGGATCCCCGAGCCGCAGAGAGCTGGATATTGCTGCGCGCGTCCGGCACCGAGCCCCTGTTGCGGATATATGCGGAGAGTGGGTCCGCGGAATCGGTTGATGCTCTGCTTCGGGCAGGGAGAAATTTTGCTTTGGGAGATGGGGCGTGAAGGTAAGAACCAAGGGTTTGCTCTTTGACATGGATGGGGTGCTGATCAGTTCTCTCGGGTCGGTCGAGCGAAGCTGGCAAACCTGGGCGGAGCGTCATGGACTCGACGTGCGAGAGACGATCAAGACAGCCCACGGAATGCGGGCGATTGAAACGGTGCGCACGCTGAAGCCGGATGCCGACCATATGGCGGAGCTGAAAGTGATTGAAGACCTCGAGGTGGGCGACAACGAAGGCCTGGAGGTACTGGAAGGCGTGACCTCAATTCTTCAATCGGTTCCGCAGAAATTCTGGACCATCGTCACGTCGGCGACCGAGCGGCTAGCGCGCAGCCGGCTTGCGTTTGCCGGCATTCCGGTGCCGCAACACATTGTCACCGCTGATGTGGTGACTCATGGTAAGCCTCATCCGGAGCCTTATATCAGAGGCGCGAAGATACTTGGCCTGGAACCGGCAGACTGCATTGTGATCGAGGATTCGACTTCTGGCGCCAAGGCTGGCCACGCTGCTGGGTGTAAGGTTCTGGCAACCACGTTTTCTCACACGATCAAGCAACTTGCGGCAGCGGATTGGATTGTGGAATCGCTGGCTAAGGTGAAGATTGCGGTTCTCCCCGGAAATGAGGGGCTCGAACTCGAGTTCACGCCGCTGAAGATAGAAGGTTAGAGTAGGCGCGGGAAAAGTAGGCGGCGAAATAAAAAGCGTCCTGCGGAAAAATGAACGGTTCCTACGGAAACAAAATAAAAGAACGTACCCAGGGCCTTTAGAGGATGTGTGAGAACTAGGTTTTGAAGGGTACGGGCTTCACAGGCTGCGGAAAAACCGAATTCTTTGAAGGGAACGGCCTTCAGGCCGTCCGTAAAAGATTGAAAACAGGTCCGGCTTTAGCCGCTGAGGGAACAGCTTTCGCTCCCTATTCGACCTTTTTCCGCAGCCTGTTCAGCCCGTACGTTAACTACCCAACATAGGACGGGCTTTAGCCGATTCACCTTGACTGCTAAACGTACGGCCTGAAGGCCGTACCCTTCAAAGGACCGAGTCTTCCGCAGCACCTCGCCCGGGCCATTTCACGCAACGCAGTTAGAACTTCGTTGACCGAAGCAAGGCGACCGCCTGGGCGGGCGTCAAATCATGGGCAACCGGCTGGAAACCAAAATGTGAGGAGTCCTCATCGCGGGAGACGCTTTTCATGAGCAGGATGCTGCCATCCACGTGTACGCGGATTTTTGTTGTTTTCCATTGGCCCGGCCGGACTTCCTGGCGCATGACTGAGAAGTGGCTGTGGTCACTTACCTTGCCGAGAAGACCAAAGCCGAACTCCACTTTGTGATCCAGATGGGCATCAATCCCACAGAGACGCTTGTCCGTGTTATGAATCAGCAATTCCCCAGACATGGCGTGAACCACCCGGTCCTGAAAGCTCACTTCCTGAAACTGCGGATTAGGCACAAACGTGATAAGTGTACACTCGCCCAGCGAGCCGGCGGTTTGGAGGAGAAAGAGTCTTGGAAGCTCTCTCAATAATTCCGCCATGCGGGCTTCGTCGTCTTTACGCCCCTGAGCTTCGCGGTGAAAATCACTCGGGTGATTTGCCAGATAGGTGATCCGTTTGTCTTCGGCCGACTGTTCCCCGCTGGATAGTGGCTTGCCATCCACAGCAATGAGGCGGTGCATTCGGCCCTCCGTGGTCTCGACCACCAGTTCATCCCATAGGTGGCCCTTTGTCCGGACTGATCTTTCTTCCCTTCGATAAAGAAAGTGCTGACGGTTTGCCCGGGCATCAGTTTCGACCCCCACCATCTGATGAACCATCTGGGTCGCCGAGAGTGACGGTCGTACCTGGGCGCGTGGATTAATGAAGGACAACGCAAGCAGGAGCGAAAGGAGAAACGTGCGCCTGCCCAGCCTTAAACAGCCGCAGATTTGGGAAGCCTCAGCCTGACACATCCGATGAACCAGTCTCACTGCGGCGTGGTGGCGTACTTGAGCATGCCCTGCCGATAATCTCAAACAGCTAATCCGTATTGACAAGCCATATCTTAATACGTTAAGACTTAGACAAGCAAAAATGCCCGGGGATTGTCGCTTGAATTACGACTTTTCCGGCAAGCAGCTCAGGTTCGAGAAACAGGGACCCCCGGCATCAGCTCCAAATGGAACCAGACGATCAGGATCTTCCGGCTTCGTACTTGTTCTATGTCATCGCAGTTATGGTTGCGATTGCGGTCGCAGGCGTGAGCACTTTCCTTGTCCTTTTCCGGTAAGCGTCCAGGAAAGAGCCTTTGGATCGACCCTTCGGAGCCATGCAGTGCACACGATGCCTTCAGAACGCTAGTGGCGGTCGAGAGCGGATATTCGCTTTAAGACTGCAGCTGCAGTAGCTGTTTGCTGCAGGGTCTGATTATGATCGTGATCTCCAGCTTTACTGACCTGTCCCGGGGCATCGTCAATCGGAATCACGGTTTGCTGTTTGGCATTCTTTCCAGGAGTCGCCGAGCCCCGATGGAGTAGCTGCGGACCGCCAGTCTGGGCTAAGACAGGACTTTCCGTGTTTCGCTCGGTGGAGAAATCCGTGGTTTCGGGCGTCTCAGTTATGCTTGCAACCGTGGTATCGCTGCTGGTTGGGGCTGGACCCCTCGACAAGCGACTCCTCCTGGTTGCTTTTACTCTTGGCTGTGCCGTCGACGGTGTGGTGGAGATCTCCGCCACCGATGGCTGCGCTATCTGCTGAGCAAAGGAAAGCAATATTCCCAAAGAGGGTGCGATGCCGACGAACCCCGCAAGAAGAACGAGTCCGCAAGCAATCCGTAACCCAACCAACCAGGCGGACGATTTCTTGTTTGCAGCCAGGATGGAATGAACACGAGCTTGTAGATTTGCCGAAGGTGCCGCGAAGTCTATTCCCCAATTCCTGGAGTCTTGCGAAGAATTCAACCGCGCAAAGTGGATCAGGCATTCGGCGTACTTCACTCTCCCTTTTGGAGAATCGGAGACGGCGGCAAGATCGCATGCGAGTTCGCGGTCGAATTGCATGCGTTTGACCGCATACCAAGACGCCGGATGGAAGAAAAGAATTGCCCGGCAGGCAACGGCGAGGCCGTTCCAGAGGAAATCCCATCGACGAACGTGGTGCAACTCATGGCGCAAAATAACTTCGAGATCGGAGCGGTCCTGTTCCAGGCAAGCATCGGGGAGGA
>DASRRN010000392.1:0-5717 GCA_035695685.1 Acidobacteriaceae bacterium
AAATGACGGTCCCACAGATGCGGGAGCTCGAGGAGTTAGCCTGTCCATACTTAAACCCCCATAATCTCATCCTACTCATGCTCGGCACCGATTGTCTGTCGGCTAGCGTACGCACCCGCAAAGCTCAGCTACGCGTTGTAGGAATATCCTTCGCCTCCTGGCAGGGTGCGGAAAAACTCTGATTCGAGCGGGTTTGGGAAGGGCGCGACGTTCAGAGGTTGCTGAAAAACTCGATTTGCTCTCGCTTTTGGGTGGCGCAGCGGTTTACCGCTGCGATAACTGCCATGTTACCAATCGGCTTTAGCCGCTGAGGACACTCATCCATCGGCAATAAGCTTTTCCGCAACCTCGTTCCGTCGTGCCGTTAAGCAGTCTAGAATGTGTCCGCGCTTCAGCGCCGGAGGTCGGCTTTCACCCGCGGCGCGAGTTTTTCAGCGGCCTCCTACGCTGCGCCGGCACACTTTTGTCCCTTGAGGCGTACTTCTTTTTCTTCCAGCAGTCGATTAATTTCTTTCGCTAACTCGAGCAGCTTCTCCGGATCTTGCTCGTTGGCCGCCTGCTCGCACAACTTCCACCAGAGTTCCTTCTTTTCGTCTTCCACTTGCATCCTCCAGCCAGAGGGATGCAACGGAGCGTATTACGATTTGGTCGCGACTTTCAAGAGACCTCCGCCGAGGACACGAAGATGTCCCCTTCGCACTATTGCGGATTCGGCGTTCCCTGTCCCTGCACACCAGCCGGTCCTATCTGATCTCCAATCACGTCGCCCGAGACGATCATCTCTACTCGCCGGTTCAACTGCCGCCCCGCCGCCGTGTTGTTATCGGCCACCGGATCGGCCTTTCCCATTCCCTGCGCCGACACGTTATTCATCGATACTCCCTGGCTCACCAGATAATCGCGCACCGCCTCCGCTCGTTTGTCAGAGAGCGTCTGATTGTATTCATCGCTTCCGATCGAATCCGTGTAGCCCTCAATCTGTAACTTCAAATCCGGATAAGCCAGCACGATCCCCGATATTTTCGCCAACCTCTCCCGAGCCTCCGGTTTAAGGTCGTATTTATTGAAAGCAAACAACACGTCCGGCATGCTCACGATCAATCCGCGCGCCGTATCCCGCGTCTGCAATACCTGATTCAACTGCGCCAGCAAGCGCGCCCGCATCGCTTCTTTTTGCTGAATCGCCTCCTGCCGCTGCTGGTCAGCCAGGCTCGCCGCCTGTTGTGCCGCCGCTGCCGCCGCCTGCGCTTGTTGCTGCTGCGCCAACGCTGCCGCCTGTGCTGCCTGGGCGTCCGCCTGAGCTCGCTCCGCCTCAGCCCGGCGCCGCGCATCTTCCTCTGATTGTGCCTGCGCCTGGGATGCCTGTTGCTGCGCCACAGCCGCATCCGCCTCGGCCTTGGCCTGCGCCTCTTCGTGTGCCCGCCGTTCTGCGTCGATCTTTGCCTGTTCAATCCGCCGTAGCGTCAGTACGCGCGCATCTTCTGCCATCTGCGTCGCTCCCCGCGCCGCGGTCCCAATCGGAGTCCTTCCTTGCTTCCGCTGGTAATAGTCCTCCGCCCGCTGCAGCATGTCTTCCGCTTTCGCCAGACTGTCCGGAGCGTACTGCTGCGCTCCCGCTGCCTTCGCAATCACCACCGCGTTCCTCGCTTCCAGCAAATCCAGCGGGACCTTATCGCTCGCCCGGCTCGACGGCAACTGGTCTGCCGGAACATCGATCGTGTACTGCTGTCCCTCCAGCACATCGAACTTTGCTTCAATCGGCTCCTCAAATCCCTTCGTCCCGGGTTTAATAATATTTTCCGCAATCACCTTGTTGCTCGGGTGCGTCACCGCATAATAAGGTTCAGCTGTCACGATCATTCCAAACGCCTGCAGGTCCGTAGTTACGTCAATCTTGTCCTTGCCATTTCCTCCCGGCACCACTTCGCCCAGGTTCACCGCGCGGCCGTCCGGCGTAATCGCCCACAACACATAAGTAAGGTATTGCCCGCCGAACATCTTTACCGGCTGCAGGTGAGCAAATTCCGCGTCAATCGCCAGCCGTCCGCCTTTGCCTTCCACTTTAGCGTGCCCTGTTACCTCCGGCATCAGATCCGTGCCGCGAAAATCCACCTCGGTCGACCCACCGCGGTTCCGGTAATTCACCGCCTTCGTCGTGCGCTCTGTCACGGTCACACGGAAGACCGGCATGTCGTTCTGGCCTGTATTCTGATTCATCTCCTGTGGGGCCTGGTCCTGATTCGGATTCGGAGTCTGCTCCGGATGCGGGTTCGCCGGATACAGCGGAGCAGCACCGCTCTGCGCGAAAATCGCACCTGCCATCGCCACCTGCGTCACCAACACCAGCAAGCCGTTCGTCACAGTCTTCTTCATAAGGCCATCTCCAGACTCGTAAGGATTCAGAACACTTGCGTACGTAAGTCCTCACCGTACCAGCGCCTTTCCGCTCGCTTCAATACAGCGCATCACTTATAAGTCCCGCTAACTGGGCGCATCGCCGTCCTCGCTCCAGCGGCGGACCCAAGTTCCCCATCCCCATTTGGGGCTTGTTTCCGCCTGCCAGAAGCCTCATTCGGTGAAGAACCTCATTGACAACCGATGCTCGCCGGAGTATTTTTCTTGCTACTTGGGGTGCGTGTCGTGAAGCGATTTCGTTGGCCGCTGGTTCTCTTTCTCCTGGGAGCATCAGTCTGCGTATCCGTTGTCCCCCAAGTCGACCGCCCCGAAACCAACTTCAATGAAGCGGATGCCCCTGTAAACCTGGCGCCTCCCCTGCAGCTTCGCATTCAGGTTGTCGCCCCCGTAGTCGATGCAAACGTGGTTTTGCCGGTGCTGCCGGTATATTGCGCAGGCCGTGTCTTGAGCACCCACACTCCTGACCACGCAACCGCGCCCAGCCAACGCCATCAACGCTCTCTACAACATCTCCTCTGTACGCTCCTCATCTGAACCAACTCTCGCACTCAAACTGAATCTCCGCGCCCCGACAGTTACTTTATTACGTGCGCGCAGCATTTCCCCCCGACTTCACTGAGTGGACACAATCTTCGCTGCATTGTTATTAGATTGCCGTCTTCAGGAACCGATGACCTCTTAGGAGCGACGACATGAAGTTCAATAGGTCTGATCAATCCTGGCGTTCTACCCTCTGGAAGCCCGCCCTTCTGTTCGTTTTCGTATCCGCTCTCCTGATCGCTGCCGATCAGCTCTCTCGACACTTTGGGCTTGAGGAATCGCGCCGAATCGTCGACGACCTGCTCGGAGGTTTGATTGCCGGATCAATCTTTCATCTGTACGAACGCCAGAAAGCGCGCAGATTAAGCGAACACCTTCACCTGATCGATCTCACGAATCACCATATTCGGAACGCCCTTCAGCCCCTGATGTTCGCCGCCCAGGGATCGGAGGGCAAAGCTCAGATGAAAGTGGTCGAGGAATGCGTGCGTCGAATCGATTGGGCTCTGCGCGAGGTTCTTCCCGGCAAATCCCAGGAAGCATTGGTAGGGCATGCTCGTGGATCCCCTCTGAGAAATGGCCTAACCCTGAAAACCCAGGAGCCGGTCTGGTCGTCGGGAACCGAACGTTCCCAACCAGGGTCCGCAAGAACTCAGCCCAAACCATTTTTCAGCCAGTGGCTTGAAAACTGGAGGAATCGGAATGAAAAAGCAAGTTAATCAACGGTCAAAGCACTTTTCCGGGAACTCGGACGGCGAGCCGCCGTTCGGCTCCAGCCACAGAGGCCGCGATGGATAAATTAAGCGTGCGGTTTCCTCACTGGTCCGCCGAACCACTGCACCCCGACCATGCGTTCGGCAAGGCTTACTCCGATGCGCGCTTGTACCTGAAGGATCACAGAGTCTCTCAGTTGATCGTGCTGCTGCAACAGGTCCAGGTATCCGCTGGAAGACTGGGAGCCTTGCCGAAACCCCAACTCAACGAAATCGTCTCCGGCGCGGTTCAGTTGTGTGGCTTCGTTAACCCAATCCTGGCCGAAGACGTGATTGCCACAGTTCTGGAAGCATTCGAAATGTGAGATTCGATGCCGGTGAGCCCGTGATTGATTGCGCCCGAGTGACCTGAAAAACCAAGCTTGCACTGCTCCACCTTTTGAGCTCTTGGGAGGCGCAGTGCGCGGCTGGATGTCCGACTGCTGTTGAGGGAACGGCCGGGGGACCGTGATTCAACGCAGTCGGACGCCATCTGCAACCAGCGATATGCAGAATACCGATCCGGTGCCCCGTCCTTGTCCCTGCGATTTTTGCAGGGACAAGGCGGGGCCTTTGATTTCCCCAAAGTATGATAGGTCGAGGAGCAAGAGCCGTGACCAAGCGTCCGCCCCAGGTTCAACCTCAACTCGCCCACACTCAACTCGCGCACTCTCCACTCGCCCAATCCGCAATGCGGATCTTTGCCGCCAACGACCGTATGAATCAGATGCTCATCGAACATCTTGATCCTGCCGTCTGGAGGGCCAAGCCGCCCGGCAACGTCCGCCCAATCGCGACGATCTTCACCCACATGCACAACGTCCGCACCAAGTGGATCAGGCTTACTGCGCCGCACCTGAAGGTGCCCCCGCAGCTCAGCCGCTCACGCTGCACGCCGCCGCAGGCCCGCGCGGGATTAGCCGAAAGCGCCGCTCGCTGCTCGGAAATGCTCGCCGAAGCGCTCGGCGGCGGTGGAGGTCGCATCAAGGAGTTTTGCAGAGACGGCTGGGCCCAGCCTTGGCCGGTTGGCCCGGAAATGCTCTGCTATATGCTTGCTCACGAAGCCCACCATCGCGGGCAGGTGTGTATGCTGGCTCATCAGCTCGGCTTTCCATTGCCGATGAAAGCGATGTCGGGACTCTGGAATTGGGAAAGGTTGTGGAAAGAGGGCGGATTATCGGGCGGCCCCGCCGATCGCTCCTGAAGAAGCTCAAACCGCACGATGATGCGGAGACGAGGGCTCCGCGACCTCAACTCAATGCAGTACCGGCGTCGCCGACGCCGACACGCAAACCCAGCTACCGTTTTTCTTCATCCAGGTATCAACGAATCGGTCCTGCCGCACGTACGCCTTCCCGCCTTTTATCCCCTTCGACCGAAACACGCCGGTGGCGATTGCCACATCTCCTTGTACACGCACATTGATCGATTCCGGCGTGACCTGCTCTTCTTCGGAGGCCTTGGCAGAATGGATCAGATTCAAGAAATCCGTCTTGGTCTGCAAGCTCCCGTCGTCATTGACGAGGACGATATCGTCCGCCAGTATGCCATCGACAGCCTTTGCGTCCCGAAGCTTGAACGCCTGGTTCCAGGCCTTCTCCATGGCGACAATTTTCGACGTCACCATCGCAGAATCATCCTGAGCCCGAGCAGCCACACCCACGCTCATCAGAATGACGATACCCAAACACCAAGCTTTCATCTTGGACTCCGTTTGTCCCCAACCAGAGTATGGCGGTAAATGCTGGTTTTGGGAACGATCCAGGCAGTCGTTAAGCATTCGAAAGTAACGGCCTATCCGTGCAGAGCTAAGAGCTTGGTCATCCCGATGATGCGGACCGGCCCGCACCTGTTTCCGTCTCCACGACCAGGCTGCCCCTCGATAAGAGCGAAGGCAGAGTCAAGGACAAACTACTCCTGGCGGTGTTTTTGACACCGTTGTTTTCGCCAGAGAGGGTTGAGGACCAAGACTCTGGAAATCTCACGCTGAATCATCCACCGGTGGAAGTT
>DASRRN010000393.1:0-3752 GCA_035695685.1 Acidobacteriaceae bacterium
CCAATCCATAAAGGCATTCCTGGTGAAGAATCGAGAGCACATCGTCGGCCTCCGGCTTAGCCGCAGGCACCAGCAGAATGGCCGCCATACCAATGGGCCAGAGCATTAGAAACAAATAAATCCATCGGTTCTGCAAGAGCAGGCGGCGAGTGATCAGCCAGATCTTCGACATGGTTGCGGCGTTCATGAACTCTGCTTTCCACTCTCGGCCGCAGTGTCACCGCTCCACTCCAGAAACAGATCCTCCAGCCGGCGCCGTTGCGGCGAAAGACTCACGATCTCACCCCCCGCACTCCATACCGCCTCGATCACGCGGCGCTGTTGCTGCGCCGGTACGAATATGCGGATCGAATCAGGGTTGGCCACGGCGCCCGCGGCCGCGGGGTAGATGCGGCTCAAGTCGGCCGGGGAGACGCCCCGCAGCTCTATCTCCACCCGATCCGACTCGCTCTGAAATTCTTTCAGGGAACCACTGCGAACCAGGCGGCCCTGGTTGAGAAAGGCGATGCGGTCGCAGATATGCTCCACTTCGGTCAGTTGATGGGAACTGAAGAAAATGCTCTTGCCCGCTTGGCGCGCGTTGCGCAGCAACTCCCGCACCTGCTGCACCCCTGCCGGATCAAGAGCGGCGGCCGGCTCATCGAGAATCAACAACTCGGGATCGTTGATCAGTGCCTGGGCAAGAGCCAGCCGCTGCTGCATGCCCCGCGAATATTGACGCGCATCTTTTCGGTCATCCGACAAGCCTACGGCCCCGAGTAGATCGCGAATGCTGTTTGCCAGCCGCGTGTCCTTTACTCCGTTCAGGGGCACTCCGTTCAGGGGCACTCCGTTCAGGGGCACTCCGTTCAGGCGTGCGGCGAACTCAACGCTGCGGTACCCGTTCTCGGCAAAAAATACCGGGACGTCCGGCACAAAGCCGAGGCGGGCCCGCGCCTCCGCATCCCCAAAGGACTTGCCCAGCAGCGATCCGCTTCCGGAGGAAGGACGAAGAAAGCCGAGCGCGAGGTGGATAGCCGTGGTCTTCCCCGCCCCATTCGGGCCCAGAAAACCGAGGATTTCTCCTGGCTCGAGGCTCAATGTCAACGGATGAAGCGCGGTGTATTTGCCGAACTGCTTCGAGACTGCAGAGAACGTGAGGCGAGGCGCCATGTCAGCCAGAGGGTAAACGCAGAAGAGATCAGGAACTATCCCCTGATCTCTTCTATTTAGGCCTAACTGTTCTACTTAACCTTGAGGAAAACGATCACGAAGGTAAACAGGGAGAGTGACTCCATAAACGCCAAGCCGAGGACAAGCAGCAGCAGGATGCCGGCCCGCGCTCCAGGATTGCGAGCCACAGCCTCGGTTGCCGAAGCCGTTGCCCGGCCCTGACCGAGACCGCAAAGACCGGCGGCAAGGCCCATGCCCAGGCCGGCTGCGATGGAGGTGAGTCCTGCCCCCATCGATTCCCCACCCGCGGTTTGGGCGAAGGCTGGAGCCGCCAGGAACAGGACGGACAGCGTCATGAACAGATATTGCAGTTTGCGCATTCTTTCTCCTTGCTTCCGTAGGAATTTGCCGCCAGTGGGTGGTTGAGGCTCACCGTGCTGGCCCCCTCACGCTTGCGGCGATCGAACCGGAGTGGAAGCGGCGCTCCGGATTGAAAACAAACTCTAACAGGTTGCGGAAAAACTCGGCTTTCGGGTAGAGCTATGCTTTCCTGCCCGATCCGACTTCTTCCGCAGACCGCTAGTGGTCGTGCGCTACTGCCTCGGAAACATAAATCATGGTCAGCAGCATAAAAATGTAGGCCTGGATCACCGCCACTCCCAGGTGCAATACCATGAAAACCAGCGGGATGCCGATCGGAATCAGGGAGAAGAAAACCAGTGTCACCTCTTCCCCGGCAAACATGTTGGCAAACAGACGAACGGTGAGGGAGAGGATGCGGGCTAAATGAGAGATGATCTCAATCGGCAGTATGAGGGGAGCGATCCACCAGACCGGTCCGAGAAAATGTTTAAAGTAGCCGACGGGGCCCTGCTCCCGCAGCCCATGGTAGTGGTAATAAAACCAGCACAACAGTGCAACCCCAAGCGGTACCGTCGCGATCGAGGTGGGCGCGAGCAGTCCCGGCACCATACCGAGAAGGTTCGATGCCAGGATGAACAGCAGCACAGAAGTCGTGAACATGACGTAGCGCTGGGAGCCGTGCCCGATGATGGAATCGGCCTGATCGGAAACAAAACCGTGGATCATTTCCGCGATCTGCTGAATTGGCCCGGGATTTTCGACGTTTAGCGAAAAACGCACCAGCAGGAAAAATACCAGCAGCAGGCCGAGCACCAGGATCTCCATGGCAAACGTCTCGGTGATGGGAGCCCGCGGGTTGTAGGGCTGGACGTGGACAGCATGCAAAACCTGTGTCGCCAGATTCCCAAAGTACTTGTTGAACGCAACAGTGATGGGGTTTAGTTCGTGCATACCGGAAGATCGGGCCTCAAGCGGTCCAGCCGCGAAATAGTCGAATTGCCTCAATAACGAGGGCGACGAGCGCCAGCGCTATGCCCAATAATAGGGCCGCTACCTTGCCGTCCAAACTCCTCAGGCTAACATAAAGCACGCCGGCGGCGGCTACCAGGCGGATAAAAAACCAGAACAAAACCGGCCCCATCGGCCGAGGTTTGCTGGAGCGCGTACCTTCCGGCTCCATACTGGCCACATCCAGGCGCAGCAGTACCGCAGCCATGAGCTGGCGCCACTCCAGGATACCTGTGGCCGCAATCGCACCCCCCACCAGGAACATCACCATGGACTTCCATCCCCAGGCGACCCAAATAATGGGAATCCCCACCACCATGGCGATCACCACGCTGCGCAGCGCCCGGTTCAACACCACTCGCAGGTCCTGATCTGTGAATTCCATTCATTCCTTCATTCATTCCTTGTTATGCGCCATCGCCACGCGAACCGTCTGCACAAAGCCCGCAATCGCGCCGGCGATCAAGCCCACAATGTTGATCCAGTGCCGATTCAACCAGTGATCCAGGGCCAGACCAATGGCCCACCCAATCACCACACAAGCGGGCAACAAAAGACCCAGCTGAAGCAGACTTTCCACCCGCACCAGCGACTGAATTGCTCCGTCTTTCGACGAGGACTTGGCCTGCGGTGACTGGCTATCCGGCGGATCGGAATTACCCATGGCAACCATCTCTGTGCTTGTCCTCGGCAGTTATACACCATGACAAACGAACGGAGGGCACGGCTTCAGCCATGCCGCAAATGCTGGTGTGCGCTGAGGTACGCTTTTCAAGACGCGTGGGGCGAAATCGTCCCTTTTTCTGCAACATCTAAAGCGGCTGAGACAGGTTGTCGCAAAGCAATTGCAACATGATCCGTTGGAAAGACGTACCTCAGGCGCTAAAGAGGGTGTCTGAGAACTCGGGATTTAGGAATTTAGTCCCGAAGAGCCTGCCCTGAGCTTGTCGAACGGGGACGGCTGAACTTAGCCCAGGACGCTAGTCCTGGGTCTGGAGTTTCTACATATCTCTATTTTCAACACCACGGCGGCAGGCAGCGGACCCTAGGCACCATAGTTTGTGGCAAGCTATAGCATGATCCGTGCCGCCCCGGACTTCAGTCCGGGGAAGCGGGTTTTCAAACCCGCGTGAAGGCTTTATCTTGCAAATAACGGGCTTTAGCCCTGGTGAAAATGCCCCAAGCTCCCCAATCAACCCCATTCGCATCATCAATCCCGAGTTCAAAGA
>DASRRN010000394.1:0-8052 GCA_035695685.1 Acidobacteriaceae bacterium
GGCGTCGGTGTCTGATCTGGAGCAGCGATGGTTGAGGCGCCTGAGATTCCAGTGGTCAACAAGACCAGCACACACAGCACAGCGGGGAATTCCACTTAAACCTCAAATGCCAAAGCGGTTGATGCCGGACATGACCAGAACAGTGAAGAATCGTTCATCTGTGTCCAAGCTAACGAAACCCAGACTGGCGGTCAATCGTTTGCAGCCGCCTGTGAAGCGCGAAGATAACGGGTCGGGTGGACATGCCCCTGCATGGCTGCGTCGAGTTCTCGTGAGAACTGCTGGGCGATGTTATTTTTCCAACCCGTCGTGAAGAGTTTCTTGGCCCTGAGGTACCGCTCCATGTGGGTGAGAGGGTCGCGTTCAATGCTGACCAACGGTTGACCATCCTGGCGGTACGTCTTACCCTCTATCAGCACTGGACCGCCGCCGCGGCGCAGGCGCTGTAGGCTTTCGTAGGCCACCCGGTAGACGGCTACAACATCGTTGCCGTCGACGGTAATGCTGGTTAAGCCGTCCTTCTGAACTTTCAGGGTAAGATTCCCCGTTCCATTACTGGCTTTACTACCGGCCCGCACAGCCCAGGGATTATTCACCATCACAAACATGATGGGCAGGCTGCGCCGGGTCGCGAATTTGATCGCTCGGAGCCAGTTGTCATGAGTAGTAGCCGCCGCACCGGTGAAGACGACCACCACGTTTGTGTTTTTCTTCTGCTTGTTGGCTAAGGCCACATTGGCGGCTGACTCGAGTAGCTCACCCTGATAGGATGGGTCGCTGGATGCCGCGCTAATCATGTTGTGCGTCACCTGGGCGGCGTTGCCGCGGCGCGCATGAAGCTGGGCAACCACCTCACTCAGCGCCACTCCTCTTGCCAGGCTCGGGATCGAATCGTGGGGCGAGTGATGGCGCGCCAGTGCGACCGTGTCCTGGGGGCGCAGATCGATGGCACATCCCGTAACAATCGCCTCCTGACCCATAGAAGCTTCGTAGAAGACCTTCGATGGACGCCATCGGTGTGCATGTTCCGTCAGCAGCCGGCATTGCAGCATAGTGGCATAAAGCTGCTTCAGTTTAGTGTCGTCGATCAGCGTGCCGCCGTCGGTTGAACTACCAGCCATGCTAATGGTGTCTCCTCAAGGTGAAGAAGTTGTGGAAAGTCGCCCGGAGTTTTTCACAGATATGTGAATAAGCCTGTGCATTTCCTGTCTTGGATGCCGCGCAGTTCCTGAATCGATAGGAGTTTTAGCAGTCTGCACTGCTTTCGATGCGCGAGTTCCGAAATGGATTTCATGTCGAGTAATCCGAGTTGATGCGGATGTATTCCGTGGTAAGATCCGTTGTCCAGAAGCGGCACTTGCCCAGCCCGAGACCGAGATCGACATGAATGGTCAGATTTCGTTGCTTCAAGTAGTCATGCGCGGCATCCTCATCGAAACGTGGTGAGACACAGCCTCCGTGGCAAATCTCCAGCTCACCGAATGGAATCTCACCGAATGAAATATTGATGCGGGCAGGATCGATGGCCACGCCGGCATAGCCGATAGCTGCCAGTATGCGGCCCCAATTTGGATCGCATCCGGCCCATGCGGTCTTCACCAGGGGCGAATGAGCAATCGAGCGGGCTACGCGTAGCGCATCCGAGTCGGTGAGCGCCCCCCCGATGTCCAACTCGACCACGTGCTGAATGCCTTCCCCGTCCTCCACGATTTGCTTAGCCAGCGATAAACAGACAGTCTCAAGAGCCGCGGAGAACGCTGCTGTGCGCTGGTCTGCGACCGTGCGCGCAGTGTCGTGGTTGTGGCCCCTGACGTTGACTCCGCTGGCGCCACTGGCGAGCAGCAGGACAGTGTCGTTGGTCGAGGTATCGCCATCGATGGAAATACGATTAAACGTGCCTTCGACGACATGGTGGAGCAGATCTGCAGCAATGGCGGGTTCAATCTCGGCATCGGTGAACAGGTAGACCAACATGGTGGCATGCAGAGCAGTTTCGGACGTGGATTGTAGTTGCGGATGGATCATGCCTGCACCCTTGGCGATACCGGCAACACGAACCCTTACCCCCTCTATTTCGAAGTCGGACGCGGCCATCTTCGGCCGTGTGTCGGTGGTCATGATTGCGCCCGCCATCTGCTGCAGGTGAGCCGCCGAAGAGCCCAGTGCTGCATGCAATGTGGGGAAAGCCGCGATCAGCTTTTGCAAAGGCAGGGGCACGCCGATGATGCCCGTCGAAGAAGGAAAGACGGAATACGGGTCGCAGCCGAAGAGCGTGGCGAGACTCGCGCACGATTCTTGCGCGGCCAGGACGCCGGCCTCACCAGTGGCGCAATTGGCATTGCCGGCATTGACCAGCGCCACGCGGAGGCGATGTTGGCTGCGTTGCAGGTGCCGTTGCCCCACGATCAGCGGAGCGGCAATGACTTTATTACTGGTGAACATGGCGGCCGCTGTTGCCGGCCGGTCGGCCACCGCGCAAGCAAGATCAGGATTGCCGCTGGCTTTTAAACCGGCGCGTACAGCGGCAAAGGAGAAGCCGCGAGGCACCTGGTCATCACCGAGAAGAGGAGTGGAGGACGTGTCAGCCATGTCGCCTTTACTCTATCAAGAGAACGCAATCATGATGATGACGACCCAACACGGAAAGGCATTTCGAGCGCCGGCAGAATTTCTCAGCATGCGCAACGTAGATATCGCGCGCGGTCAGAAGGTGGTGCTGCGCGACGTGAACCTGACCATCGCCACCGGAGAACACATTGCCATTCTGGGGCCGAACGGGTGCGGAAAGTCGACCCTGATTAAAGCCATGACCTGCGAGTGTTACCCCATCGTTCGCCATGGCATGGAAATGAAAGTGTACGGTCGCGACCGCTGGGAAGTGCAGGAGTTGCGTAAGCATCTGGGGGTGGTTGCTGCCGAACTGCCCGGCGAACGCACCGCGGTGACGCGAGGGCTCGATGCCGTGGTCAGCGGTTTCTTTTCGAGCTCGACCTTGTGGCCCAACCTTGAGGTCACAGAGTCCATGCGCGTCGGTGCTATGGATGCTCTTGCCCTGCTGGGGGCCGATCATTTGCGCGACCGCTGGGTAGGCGAGATGTCCGCGGGTGAAAAGCGCCGGGTGATGATCGCGCGGGCGCTGGTGCATCGGCCGGAGATGCTGCTGCTGGACGAGCCCAGCAACGCACTCGACTTGGCAGCACAACGCGAACTGCGTGAAATTCTGCGGGACGTGGCGGCCGGTTCTGGCGACCATCGCGGAACCGGGGTGGTCATGGTAACCCATCACCTCGCGGATATTCTGCCCGAGATCGATCGCGTGGTCATGATGCGTGGTGGCCGTATTGTTGCCGACGGTTCCAAAATGGAATTGCTGCAGGCAGCCAGGCTCGAAGAACTTTTTGGTGTGGAGCTTGAAGTAACCGAACGCCATGGGTACTGGCATTCCTGGTGAGGTATCTGAGATCACACGAAATGTTCCGGCTTGACCTGAACCCCCGCTGCGTTTTACTTTATCGCTACACGGGAAAGGAGGATGATCCAGCGAATGAAAAATTCTGATGGTAGTTGTAGATCTATACGTGAGGTGACTGAGGCTTAGAGCGTGCGCTCTAGACCTGGCGGTAAAGTAATTCGTCCGCCGAGGCCCACTTCGTAAGAAGAGCGGACGCCTCAGCCAAACTCAACAGCTTCACCGGTGATCAAGGCCCGCGGCCCACATGGCGCGGGCCTTTCACGTTGCACCTTGGGACTTCAATCTGCCACTCGTCCCGGGTGCCCCACATCTCGCTCGTTATTCGCGAGATGTGGGATACCACGGCGCCCGACCCGGAGGTCTCATTCCACACCTTCGCCAGCGATCAAGTCCCGCGGCCAATCTGGCCCAGGTTTTTCATACTGGGCTTCTTCCGGTTCTCACACACCCTCGAAAGCAGAATCGTCGGTTGATGATAGAACGATTGCCTCTGTGACCAGACCCCGTCGAGGCCCGGAGGGCCGCCCGCTAAACGTCAGCCCAGCCCGGGAGGGCTGGGACATCGATGACGAGTATCCCGAGCGCCGTAGGCGCGGCACCTCTGTTACCCAAACGCATGTTTGGACGGCGTGGACACAATTGCTGGAATAAGAATGGCTCATGTGCGTGGCGAGGAGTATCGCGGGATAACGCGTATAGTGCCGCGCCTACGGCGCTCGGAATCACGACTGTTGAAACCCAGCCCTTCCGGGCTGGGCTGACGTTTGGCGGACGGCCCTCCGGGCCTTGACGATGCGATACCCCGCACACTGCCGGGAATGGGCTAAGTTTGCTGGCCCGCGCTCCGGGTAGGGGTCCGAGCTATCCGGGGACTCGCTCCGGGCAACCTCGATCGATGGCTTCGGAGTTCCCACGCACTCACTTAGCCCCGGGGGACAGCTCCGCGCAGGCTTACAATTGAGCTATGGAACCACTGGTAATTGCGGGTAAGGCGTTTCAATCCCGGCTGATCGTGGGTACGGGTAAATACAAGGATGGCGCAGAGACGCAAGCGGCCATCGAAGCCTCCGGGGCGGAGATGGTCACGGTTGCCGTGCGCCGGATCAACCTCGATCGCAGCCGCGAGTCGCTCCTCGATTACATCGATCCCGAACGCTATTTCTTACTGCCAAATACAGCCGGATGCTACACCGCCGATGAGGCAATTCGCGCCGCCAGGCTGGCCCGCGAGGTGGGGATCTCCGACTGGGTAAAGATCGAAGTGATTGGGGACCAGGCAACCCTCTACCCGGACGTCCAGGCAACGCTCGAAGCAACCCGGGTCTTGGTCAAAGAAGGTTTCACCGTTCTCCCCTACACCTCGGATGACATCGTGTTCGCGCGCCGGCTGATCGACGCAGGAGCGGCCGCGGTCATGCCCCTGGGGGCGCCCATCGGGAGCGGCATGGGGTTGCAGAACCTGGCCACCCTGCGCATCCTGCGCGAGATGATTACCGAGGTTCCCTTGATTGTCGATGCCGGCGTAGGGATGGCCTCAGATGTGTGCCTTGCCATGGATATGGGAGCGGATGCAGTGTTGATCAACTCCGCGATCGCGCATGCAGCCAAGCCGGTGCTCATGGCGGAGGCGATGCAACATGCTGTACTCGCCGGCCGGCAGTCGTTCCTATCCGGGCGGATGCCCAGGAAGCTATACGCGACCGCCAGCTCCCCGCTCGAAGGCCTTTCCAAGTAGCATCCACTTCAGTATTACAAGCGCCGCCCGGTGTGGGATAGACTCGGTTTCATGCGCGTCTTCGGCATCGATTGCGGCACCAATTGCACCGGCTATGGTGTGGTGGACGTGGAATCCGGGCGACACGAGACCCGTCTCATAGCCGTAGCCGCCGGCGGCCTCAAATTGGCCAAGGAGCAAACCTTGCCAGTGCGGCTTGCCTATATCTTTGCCGAGCTCTCGGGATTATTGGATCTGCACCGCCCAGACGTAGTGGCGGTAGAAGAGGTGTTCTACTCCGTGAACGCAAAGTCAGCGCTGAAATTGGGACATGTGCGCGGCGTGGCTTTGCTGGCGGCTGCGATGCAGGGTCTGCAGGTAGCGGAATATTCTCCACTCGCGATCAAGTCCGCGGTCGTTGGCTACGGATTGGCGCAGAAGGAGCAGGTGCAGTTCATGGTGGCCCGCCTGCTGCGCCTCGAGTGTGCCCCGGAGCCTGCAGATGCCGCCGACGCCTTGGCCATCGCGATATGCCACGTGCATACCGCACAGACTCTTTTGTTACAGGCGGAGTCCCGCGCTTGAGGTGGAGTTGATTCCGCTACGAAGCATGGCATGGGCAGTGTTGCCTCTTATCTTTGCGCCGGGCTGGCTGCCGGTTGCGGCGCAGGGAGCGGCACAGATCCGCTTTACCTACGAGAACCCAAAGCTGCAACCAGCAAAATATGTGGTCACGGTGGGCGAAGACGGGAATGGGCATTTCCGTTCCAAGCCGGGCGCCATAACTGACAGCCAAAGCATGGCGTCAGAGCCGCTCGATCGCCCAATTCACATTTCCAAAGCCGTACGCGACGGTATGTTTGCCGCAGCCCGAAAAAACAAGTTGTTCGCTTTCTCCTGCGATGACGGGGGAAAGAATATTGCTTTCCAGGGCAGCAAGACATTGGAGTACGAGGGCCCCGAAGGCAAGGGAAGTTGTATGTACAACTGGAGCAAGAACGCTCAGATTGATAAGCTTACGGACCAGTTTGAGGCCATGGCCGCAACCCTGGACGAAGGCAGTAAGTTGGAGCGCGAGTATGAACACGGGCGCCTCAGTCTGGATTCGGAGATGGAGGTTCTTGACCAGATGGTCCACGACGGCCGGGCCATCGAATTGGAAAATATCGCACCCATACTGCAGACTCTTGCCGGAGATGAGGCGGTGTTACAGCGGGTGCAGCGGCGCGCGCGGGCTTTGCTCCAGGGGGCAAAGAGCGATTGATGACCAAAGGGCGTCTAATGGAGAGGAAACTTATTGCCCGAAATTCTGTTTAAGTCATTAGGGCAATGTTCCGCCAGGAAATGGAGGTGCTCCATGAGAAAGCACCCGAAAGTAACGAACATCCTTGTAGTCGCCGTGGTAAGCCTGCTGTCGATGGGATTTGAAATCAGCCGCGCACAAGCGCAGAATACCGCGTCGAATGTTGCCCGGGTAAGCTTCGTGCAGGGCTCTGTGCAGCTGCTTGCCGGCCAGGGAGCCGACTTTCAGCAGGCGGTGATGAACATGCCGGTGTTGGATGGCTCCCGTATACAGACCGGCGGGGACGGCCAGGCAGAAGTTGAGTTCGGCGATGGCAGCGTGGCCCGCCTGACACCAAACAGTTCGCTCCAATTCGATCATCTGGGCCAGGATCAAGTTCAACTCCAGCAATTGTCTGGTCTGAGCTACTACGAGTTCAACGTGGGTGACGGGCATCCTCCCTTCGGGCTGCAATTCGCGAATGTGCACGTGCAGCCGACGGCAAACGCCATTGTGCGCGTAGGCCTGGATGCTGGATGGGACGTCGCGGTGATCGCCGGTTCGATCAACGTGCAGGGAGAGGGCATTCCCGCCGTAGACGTGGCTGAGAATCAAAGCATCCGTTCCGCCGCAGATAACAGCGGGGCTCCCTACACCGTAGCCCAGGGAATCAACGCCGACTCCTGGGATAACTGGAATCAGGACCGGGACCAGGCGATCGCCCAGGAGGCCTCGCAGCAGACCCCGGTGCGCGATGATTCAGCCAATCCGCAAAGCGAAAACTGGAATGATCTGGATGCCGATGGCAATTGGTATCCCGTAGAGGGCCAAGGCAATGTCTGGGTTCCTGCCGGCGTCGGACCGGGTTGGGATCCCTATGGGGCCGGATATTGGGGCTATTACCCGACCTTCGGCTACACCTGGATCTCTAGCTATCCCTGGGGGTGGCTGCCTTACCATTGTGGCGCGTGGGGCTACTACCCCTTTGGTTGGGGCTGGGCTCCGGGTGGTTGCGGCCGGACATGGTCTCCCGTGATTGTGGTTCGCACACATCCGCCGGGGTGGTCGATGCCCATACGTCCTGTCCATCCTCCGGGCGGTGCGCGTCCAATAGCTGGGCGCTTGGTGGCCGTCGATCGTGGACCGGTAGCTAAAGGCCCATGGGCCTTCAACCACGGAACCGTGCCCAGGCCGGATCATCAGCAAGCGCTCAACTTTAATGGGCGCACCATCACGCCCATTGGTCGAATCGACGTTCGCCCGCAAGCTTTTGTCGCTGCCAGGGGCACGGCGCCGGGGTCGCGCGCGGTTTTGAGCGGCACGTTTCCTGGAGCAGGCCCGCGGCCGACCGTTAATAGCTCGTACTTGTCGGGCAACAATTCCTCGCGGGGCGTGCAGAACCAGTACACCAGGCCGCCTCAGCCTCAGGGGCAACGCATGACACCGCCGCAAGGCGTTACTCAGCGACTGCCGCAAACCATGAACCAACGGCCCAGCGTAGGGTATCCGCCGGCCCAGTCCTATAACCAGCGCTCGATTTATGAGGCAAGGCCGACCCCCACAACGCACTATTCGGCGCCCCCT
>DASRRN010000395.1:0-10408 GCA_035695685.1 Acidobacteriaceae bacterium
TGAGAATACCCGACATATGTTGATGGCAATGCTGGACGCGAACGGCTTCCAAGCCAGGGCAGTCTCTTCCGGCGAGGAGGCTCTATCAGCGCTGGCGCGTGCTTCGCAAACCGGGCAGCCGATCGATCTCGTCCTGATGGATTGGCGACTCCCTGGCATCAACGGCATCGAAGCCTCTCGCCGCATCAAGCGAAATCCGACCTTCTCGCAGATACCAGAAATTCTTATGGTTTCGGCATTCGAACGCGAGGAGGTCTTGGCCGGTCACTCCGATGTTATATTCGACGGCTTCCTGAGCAAGCCGGTCAGCAAGAAGAACCTGGTGGACGCCGTCACCATCGCCCTGGGGTCGAGCGCGGAGCAGGCCAGGCCTGCCTCCGCACCAACAACTCATGGATCAGAGTTGGCTGGAAGGCGGGTGCTGCTGGTTGAGGATAACGAGGTCAACCGTTTTCTCGCTACGGAACTGCTCACCGACCTAGGTGTGCAGGTCTCGATCGCATTCAATGGCCGGGAGTGCGTGGACCGGGTTAAGGCTGAAGCTTTCGACCTGATATTGATGGATATTCAGATGCCGGTGATGGATGGGCTGACAGCAACGAAGCTCCTCCGCGCGGACAGTCGATTCCACAGCCTGCCCATTGTTGCCATGACCGCCCACGCCATGAGCGGCGATCGCGAACGGAGCGTGGAGGCCGGGATGAATGACCATCTCACCAAACCGATCAACCCCCAGGTGCTGACGGAGATGCTGGTTCGATGGATGCCGGCAAGATCGATCCCACAACCGGCGATCCCCACGGAAAAAACGCCGGCGGCTCCCTCCAGTGACGAAATCCCCGAGCAGCTTCCTCCCTTTGATATTCCTGCTGCCCTGGCGCGCGCCAATGGCAAACCCAAGCTTCTGCGCAAGATGTTGCTGAGCTTCTGTGAACAATACGAGGGTTCTGCATCCGAGTTGCGGCAACAAATAGCGGAAGGTAAGACGGAAGAGGCCGGCCGCCTGGCCCACTCTTTGAAAGGAGTCGCCGCGACGCTGGAAGCGAAGGAACTGACCGCCGCGGCAGCGAACATCGAGCGGGCGATCCGCGAAGGCGTGATGGAAGACCTGGAGGGGCTGATTGGGACCATGGCGGCCACGCTTGATCCGGCCGTGGCCGCGGCAGGTTCTCTCGACAGGAGGATTGCGCCGCCTTCGCCGACGTCCACAACTTCCTCAGGTAAACCGGACATGTGTATCCTGCTGGTCGATGATCAGGCTGGCTATCTCGATCTGCTCAAAGATGTCTTCGGCAGCCGCACTGAGGTTTTGTATGCAAGCGATGGCGTGGCCGCATTGAAGTTTGCAGCAGCCAGAGTGCCAGATCTTATTTTGCTGGATGTAATGATGGATGGCATTGACGGCTATGAAGTTTTCAGTCGGCTGAAGGCAGACCCGGTGACCAGCAACATTCCAGTTATTTTCCTCACCGGACTGGGGAGTGTGGCGGAAGAAACAAAAGGCCTGACGATGGGAGCTTGCGATTATGTGACGAAGCCGATCAATCCAGTGGCTGTCCGCACGCGGGTGACTCACCAGATTGAACTCCGGCGTGCGCAGGAGAAATTGACGCGACTGACCGCCGAAGAACACGCCGCACAGCTGGCAAAGGAAGAGGAGCGCGCGGCGGAAATCGCCAGAATCAGCCAAGAGGCGTTGCAGCTGCGGGACAACTTTCTCTCCCACGTTTCGCACGAGCTCCGTTCACCGCTCACATCGATTTACTCATTCAGCTCGATTATCGCGGACGGGTTGGCGGGCGCCACCAGCCATGAGCAGGATGAGTATCTTCGAATCATCCAAAAGAATGTAAAGCAGCTTCAATCGATGATTGAAGATCTGCTGGCGGTTACGGCCAGCAAGACGGGTAAATTGAGCATTCATCTCCAGGAGTCGGTGCTCTCTGAGGCGATTTTGGATGCCGTCCATACGTGCGAGGCAAATGCCACGGCAAAGGGAATTAAACTTTCGTGCGCCATCCCCCCGGATTTGCCTTCGGCTTATGCGGATCCGGTACGGCTGCTCCAGGTGTTAATTATCTTGTGCGATAACGCGATCAAATTCACGCCTACCGGCGGGTCGGTGATGGTGAAGGCCAGGCTGTTTGAAAAAGTACCGGGCTACCTGCTGCTGGAGGTTTCTGACACCGGCCGAGGTATACAACCGGACCAGCTGGATCGGATTTTCGAGCACCTTTATCAAGTCACTGAGTCCAGCGAGGCTGGACGCAAAGGCCTAGGACTCGGTTTGCACATTGCCAAAGAGTTGATCACGAGGCAAAGCGGCGCAATCTGGGCAACGAGTGCACAAGGGGCTGGCAGCGTGTTCTCATTTACCCTTCCGGTTTTCGTTGGACAGAGATCGGAAGACGCCGTACAGGACGAGTCAACGGCGAACCTTATGTCACCATCCCTCAAGCACTTCCCTTGAGATACGCCGGAGGACCCTGGTGCCCCGGCGCGAAAAGCCGTTAATCTACGCCGAAACTCGCGCCATCTCATGCTCCGGGTGGATCAAAGCACACCTGATTTTCCTTAAGTTCGAGGGCAGCGACGATGATCCAGGCGGATTTATTTTCTGACCGCCGATCTTTCCTGGCTGCCGATCAAGGCACCTGACCGCGGCAATCTCGCCGATCTGGCGAACCGTTCAGCGAAGTTCGCGCATCAAAATGCCGTAACTCTTTGATCGGCATAAGGGCAGTGCAATGACCAAGGAAAAGGCTCGGCTTTTCTGGGTGGGCATCCTCGCGCTATCGTTCTCTACGGTATATGCCCAGACCCCCCAGCAAATCATTCAACGGGCTGTTGACAGCGAGCGCACCGCGGACCAGAACGACCACTCCAATTGGGTGTACCTGGAAGAGAGTAATAAGCCGAAAGAACATGTTCTGCAGTGGGTCGCCGGCACACAACATGGCAATGTCGAGCGCGTGCTCGAGAAAGACGAGCTACAGCTCCCCGAGCCCCGGCAGCGCGACCTCATTCAAAAATATCTGCACGACACTCGAGCCCAAAACAAACAGGTTTCAGAGGCAAACCACGACAATAAGCAGATCGATGACCTGCTAAAACTTCTACCCATTGCCTTCGACTGGACACAGACGGGAGCAACTAAAACTACCACTTCCCTGCACTTTGAACCGGCACCAAATTTCCATCCGCCTACGCGTGAGGCGCGGGTGTTCAGCAGCATGACCGGCGACCTGGTGGTCGATAACCAGCAACACCGCATTTGCCGGATAAAGGGCCACCTTATCCACGACGTCACGTTCGGCGGAGGACTCCTGGGAAGATTGAAAGAACGCAGCTCATTTGCGCTGGAACAACAACAAGTTGGCCCATCGGTTTGGGAGTTGACACAGATCCACGTCCACCTGGAAGGCAATGCCCTTCTCTTCAAGAGTGTTTCGCTACAGCAAGACGACAAACGATCCAGGTTTCAGCTCGAGCCGGCAGACATCACGCTGGATCAGGCGGCCACGTCGGTCATGAACCAGCCGGAGTTATTCGCCTGCAGTGATTCGGCTAACGGCGGGCTGGTATCTGAAGCGCAGGCTTCATGCGCCGAAAAGAGCAGCAAGGGTACTAAGCAGTAGCGTTTCATTTTCGCGTGAGAAGTAGTTGGATATGGAGAATTGGTGAGGGCACACAAAGCAGTCCTGGTAATTGTCAGCCGACCCTGCGGGATTGAATTATCTTCTCAAATCGTACCTAGGAATAACGTCCTGGACTCCTGCCTGGCAAAGAAAAAGCGCAGGGGCTTTAGGCTGCGGAAAAAGGTCGAATAGGGAGCGAAAGCTGTTCCCTCAGCGGCTAAAGCCGGACCTGTTTTCAATCTTTTACGGACGGCCTAAAGGCCGTCCCCTTCAAAGAATTCGGTTTTTCCGCAGCCTGTAAAGCCCTCATTTGCGGCGGTTCGTTCGGCACGGCTGAAGCCGTGCCCTTCGTCCAGAGTTTTTCCGCACCTTTAAAGAGTCTAGTGAATGGATCTAGGGTTTTTTTTCGGTTCTCACGCAGACTCTAAAGGCCGTATCCTTCAGATAGATGAGTTTTTCCGCAGCCTGTAAAGCCGGGCACGGGCAAAAGCAATACGCTCAAATGACCGGAAACCCGGTGACAGACAAATCGTAACCCATCAGCACGGGCGGACGGGACGATACCCGTGCTGACATGTATCGGGTGGGGTACCCCTTTCGTCCGTCAGCTCTTTCCAGCAAATAAATATCGCGTCGCGGCATTCCCCGCATGCACGATTTTCTTTGTTTTGGAAACGTACAGCACTACCGCATAGCGGTGTTCGCCGGCCCGACGAGACCAATTACATTGCCCACACCGTGGGCACAACGAGGACCTGCATGTCCAACCACCCTGACCGTGGAGATATCTCTCTTAAGGTTTTAGGTCTGCCTCGCACGGTACCGATTTCGCCGCCTACATCGGATGCGACCTCAGTTCCGATTTCCTGGCGGAAGCTCGGCACCGTGCCGACGCGGCCGGGGTCAATATCGCTTTCGAGCAGGCACGCGTGGAGGTGCTGCCCTACCCGGACCAGTCCTTCGAGATCGTATGGTCGGAGCGCCTACTCATCTATGTTCCCGATCTACGGCAAGCTGTTTCAGAGATGCGGCGAGTGCTCCGTACCGGAGGCCGCCTGGCCAGCATCGAGCCAGACATCAGCACCTCGACACTCAACCTGAAGGATCGGGCCCTGGTACGCCGCGTGATGGGGCACGAAGCGGATACGAACGTCGTCCACGGTTGGTTACCCGGTCAGCTTCGCGGGATACTGGACGACGTGGGGTTCCGCGATATCCGCCTCGCGACCCGTGTGGTTGTGTTCACGCCTGGACTGGCGGCGAGCTACTTCGCGCGCTGCGGTGAGTCTGCTGCGGCGGACGAGATAATTTCCGATTCTGATCTGCACGACTGGAGCTCGGGAATTGAGCACTGGTTAGCGAAGGCAAGCTTTTTGCAACCGTCGGTTACTTCCTGTTCACTGCCAGAACTTAGGGGGCGCTCAGAGGTGTAGGTCGGGTCGCAGATTCATTTTGTGATTCGCTCCGGGATCTTACAGGCGGCTGGCACCGTTAGTGCTCTTACGAGGGAGAGGAGCTCTGGCGGCGGTTACGGAGGATCTCGTTTGGTGCGCTCGACAGGCTGTTGACGGAGCGCGCAGTTGCATAGTTCTTCGAATTCCATGAGTATGTTTGATGTTGCCAAGGGGACGGCTCATTCTTCAACTTAACCGTCTTTGGGCAAACCCTGAGCCCATAATTCAAGGGGGCAAACGCGGTGCCAGCTGACATGCTTCCCAGCGTTATGGATCCGGAGTCTCTGCTCTCCGCGATCGTTGATTCGTCCGATGACGCCATCATCAGCAGAGACCTGAATGGCATTATTACGAGCTGGAACGCAGCGGCGTGCCGCATTTTCGGATATGCCGCGGAGGAGATTGTCGGCCAGTCTATCCTGCGGCTGATTCCGGACGACCTGCATCCTGAGCAAGCGGTCATTCTGGCGAAGATTCGCGCGGGTGAACGGATCGACCACTGTGAGACAACCCGGCGCAGGAAAGACGGAAATCTGATAGGAGTGTCGGTGACCATCTCGCCGGTGCGAGATCGCGCAGGCCGCATCGTCGGCGCTTCCAAGATCGCGCGCGACATCTCCGAACGACGGCGCAGGGAGGAATCCCGCTCTCACCTGGCAGCGATCGTGGATTCCTCCGACGATGCAATTGTCAGTAAAGATCTAAACGGGATCATTACCAGTTGGAACGCGGGAGCGTACCGTGTCTTCGGGTATACCGCGGAGGAGATCGTCGGCCAGTCAATTCTGCGGCTGATCCCGGACGAGCTATATCCCGAAGAAGCGATGATTCTGGAAAAATTACGAGCGGGCGAACGCATCGACCACTATGAGACCACGAGGCGCAGGAAAGACGGGAATCTTATAGAAGTCTCGGTGACGATTTCTCCCATAAGAGATGACGCGGGCCGCGTCATCGGCGCTTCCAAGATTGCGCGCGACATTTCTGAACGCAAGGAAACGGAACGACGGATCATCCAGTCGGAGAAATTTGCCGCGACCGGACGCATGGCGGCGACGGTGGCTCATGAAATCAACAATCCGCTTGAATCGGTGATGAACCTGGTTTACCTGGCCCGAAAACAAAGCTCTCCCCGCGGGAAGGCATTTGCTTACCTGCAGCTGGCAGAAAAAGAACTGGAGCGGGTTTCCCACCTGGCGCGGCAGACCCTGGGATATTACCGCGAGACGGGCTCTCCGGTGAAGGCGATGTTGCACGAGCTTTTGCGCGACGTGCTCAAGGTTTACGAGTCGAAATTGCGGTCCGGCGGAATCGCTGTCGATTGCCAGTTTCACGATCGTCGCCCGATCATGGTGAGCAGGGGCGAGGTGTTGCAGGTGTTCTCCAACGTGATCGCGAATGCTGTGGATGCGATGCCCACTGGGGGCAAGTTGCAAATTCAAACGCGGGAAACGACCAGCACGCAGGGAGAGGGCGTGCAGGTGACCATCCGTGATTCTGGAACGGGGATTCCCAGGGAATATCTGGACAGAATTTTCGAGCCGTTCTTTACCACGAAAGGGAATCTCGGAACGGGTATCGGGTTATGGGTGAGCCGGCAGTTAATTGAAAAGCGTGGCGGACGTCTTTCGGTAGAGAGCGGTACCGAGGAGATCAGTAGGGGAACAGTGATGTCGATCTTTCTACCGTTTGTTCCGACAACGCCAGAGGCAGGCGAAAATGATTAATTTGAACAATGCTGCCCAGGATCCGAGATGAATGCAAACGAACTTGAAGTGTTTCGAGAGGATAAGCCCTTCGCGGCTGTACGCGGCGTCCAGGAACGCGGTGCACGGAGCAAGAGAAGCGCAGCGAACAAGCCCAGTATTCTAGTGGTGGACGATCAGGACATTATCGCTGACTCTCTTCTTGACATCCTGAATGGCGCGGGCTTTCGGGCTGTTGTGGCCTATGATGGAGCGTCGGCGTTGCGGTTGGCCGAATTGGCTCAGCCTGATTATCTGCTTACTGATGTAGTTATGCCGGGAATGAATGGGGTTGAACTCGCGATTGCTATCAGGAACAAATATCCTGCCACTAAGATTGTGTTGTTTTCGGGGCAGGTGGGCATCTCGGATATTCTGCTGCAGGGTAAGCATCAGGGGTATGAATTTGAGTTGATCGCTAAGCCGATTCATCCGGACAAGCTGATTGATCGGTTGAAGGGAATTCAGGGGCGGTAGCGTTGGTTCCCTCCTGCTGCGGCGGAACCGCTCTTCTTTTTCCATATTTTGTTGGACGAGGGACTCATGGCTCATTGGACGCGTAGAGGGTTTATTGGATCTCTGTCGGCGGCGGCCGCCGCAACGGCGTTTGCCGCTCAGCAGAAGGGTAATCTGCCAGGTGAAAAACGGACGGGACAGGCGCCCATCAAGATCACCGACCTCCGGTGCGCCATCATCGGCAAGAATCCGACGGTGCGCATCGTGACGGATCAAGGTGTTTCCGGGTATGGACAAGCCGAGTCGTACAAGCCGTATCTCAAGCCAATGGTGCTTTTCTATAAGGACTATCTTCTGGGGGAAGACCCGACGGACGTGGCGCGGGTGATGTTGAAGATTCGCCGGCTGGGCGCGTTCAAGCCCTGGGGTGCGGCGGTGAGCGCGATCGAGATTGCGCTGTGGGATATCGCGGGGCAGGTGGCCGGGGTGCCGGTTTATAAGCTGCTCGGCGGGAAGATCCGAGACCAGGTGCGTATCTATAACGGAGGCGTCCGCTTCCCCATGACCGGTCATACGCCACAGGATTACGCCGAGAACATGGCGAAGATGAAGGATGCCAAAGAAGGGTTCACGCTGATTAAACAAGCTGTTGGATTTCACGATCCGGCGATGATGCCCGCGGTGCCCAATGCGTGGTACGACGAACCGGCGCGGAAAGGGGCGTCGCATCCCGATCGCGGCATGATGACGGAACGCGGCCTGGCCAATGTGATCGCGTGCGTCGAAGCGATGAAGAAGGTGCTCGGCGATGAGATCGGGCTGGCTTTGGACTGTGGACCGGGCTGGACGGTCAAGGATGCGATCACGTTTGCGCGGGCGATGGAGCCACTCCACATTACCTGGCTCGAAGATTTGATTACCGGGGACTACATGCCTTATCCGAATGCCGATCTTTTCCGGGAGGTGACGGTGAGTACGACGGTCCCGATCCATACGGGAGAGGAGATCTATCTGCGGGAGAATTTTAAAGACCTGATCGAGAAACAGGCGGTGAATATTGTGGGCCCCGACCCGGAAGATGTGGGTGGGATCGCGGAGATGAAGTGGATCGCGGAGTACGCCGATATTCACGGGATCCAGATTGCTCCGCACGGTATTTTCGACGGCGTTTTCGGACTGGCGGCGCATGTGCAGGTGGCGGCTGCGCTGCCGCAAAACTATATCGCGTTCGAGTATCCGCTGGGGCAGCCGGAGTGGTGGTATGACATTGTCGAAGGGCTGCCGAACCCGATCGTTGAACGCGGTTTTATCAAGGTTTGGGACCGGCCGGGGATTGGTATCAGCTTCAACGTGCAGGCAGCCAAGGCACACCTGGCAGATGAAGATCGTCACTTCTTCGATTGAGAAGGGACCTGCTTTTCCTCTTCCGGTTCTCACACACCCTTAAAAAGCCCTCATCCACGGCAATCCAGGGCCCGGGCAGACACACCGATCGACCTTTGGCAATGGCAATTTACGGCTACCCGGTACCTGATCCGTGGCACGGTTACAATGCCCGGCGTCGCATCATCGCCTTCATCCAAAGGGCTTTCGACGCAGCTCCCAGGTAGCGACGACAATGGGAACGCACGAAAAGGCGCGCCTAAGGGTTGTGTTGCTAAGGCGTCCTGGGTTGTGCGCCTGGAGAGGCATTACCCCTCAGTGCCGCGGTCAACGCATCACTGGTGATGGTGGGCGCCCAGTACTTCTCGATATGTTCGATCACCAATTCTGTGCCGGCAGCATGGGAGACGAAAGGCCTTGAGGCAGGGTTATACATGGCATCGGTGAGATCGCGCACCAAGACACAGCGCAAACCCCACTTCGAAAGCTGGCGCACGCCAAAACTCCGGTTGAGAATACACATGTTGGCGTGCACGCCCATGAACAGCACGGTGTCGATGTGATGCTGCTGCAGAACGTTGTAGATTTCCTGCCCGTTGTCGGAGATTACATCCCCGGGCGCAATGGTGAGGGTTGCGATTTCACGGCTCCATGCCTTGTGAGGTTTGTCTCCGGGAGTATCGCAGCCTTCGTCGCTATCGTCGATGGGGAGCGGCGCGTCCGCGAAGGCGAGCTCCGGAGGAGGCGTAACGTGCGGAGCGTTTTCTGCGAGGAGCCTGCCCGGTGCGTGGCTGTAGAAGTCCATGGTTTCAGAAGGCGCGTGAATGATCAGGATGCCGGCGCCTCGGGCTACGGCGAGCAGGGGTTCCATTCTCTGGGCAATGAGCCCTACCCGGTGCGTGGCCCCCTTGCACCAGTGCTGATCCCACATATCCGTAATGATGATCGCGGTTTTCGAGGGAATGACGACCGCTTCAAATTGAGCTTCCACCCAGGGCCCGTTGGCATGGAATGGCTGGATCCGGGTTCGGAGCGGCAACTTGATCTCTTCATGGTTCGCAGCCACTACCGGTCCCGCGTGCGAGACCGGGGGCACCCACGCGAAGGCTGTCAGGACCAGGAGCGCGACGGTCGAAAGCACCATGACTGGGGTTTGCATGGGATATGTCCTATCCTAATCGCATTCCTGCACAGGAGGGGAATTACGATCACAGACGGGGGTAGGAGAAAGAGGAACTCCGGGTTCGAAGCGGTGTCTGTAGGCTGCGTTGGCATTAGAACGTCCGACCTGGTTTAGCTTGGTGCCCATCGATTAGCATTAGTCATTATTTTCTGCCCTGCTGCCATTCCACCTTGAAGGGAACATCGACTGGATATGAAAGCTCGCGTTGTCACTTTCTTTGCCGTGGTCGTTCTTGCGGCGTTGGTTGGCTCTCAACCTGCGGGTGCTCAGGCTGCCGCTGCGGCTTCGCCCGAATATGACCTGCTGCTCAAGGGCGGTCACGTGATTGACGCCCGGAACAATATCGACACGCTCATGGACGTTGCCATTCAGGATGGAAAGATCGCGAGGGTGGCGCGGGCGATCCCTGCCGGCAGGGCGATCAAGACGGTGAATGTGACGGGTATGTATGTGGTGCCGGGGTTGGTGGACATTCACACTCATGTGTACGCGGGGACGGGGGAGAAGAACTCGTACGCCGGCGATTTAAGCGTGTATCCGGATGGGTTT
>DASRRN010000396.1:0-12639 GCA_035695685.1 Acidobacteriaceae bacterium
TGGAGCCTTGTTGATGCGGCTGGTTTTGGGCGTCATCATAGTCGCTCACGGATACACGAAGATCATTCCCTCAGGCGCGCTCTACGCGTTTAGCCACATGGTTGTAAAGATGCACTTACCGGTCTGGCTTGGCTACGTCTCAGCCTTTACAGAATTCTTCGGCGGCATGCTTCTCATCGTTGGCCTGTTGACCCGGGTGGCGGCGTTCATGACGGCGATCGATATGGCGGTGGCCATCATCAAAGTTCACCTCCATGGCGGCCTATTGGGACCCAATTCCTTCGCTTTGCCGTTAGCGTTGTTTTCCATCTCCGTGATGCTGGTCTTCACCGGATGCGGTTGGTTAGGGCTGGATGATTTTGTGCGAAGGGGCGGCAGTGCACGCGCAAGGGTAGCAAGCCGCTAACCAAAGAACGCCTTATTCGACACCTTCGCTGTGTCAGATAAGGGATTCCACGTTCCCAGAAACCTTCGGCATCGTCGCAAGCCCCCCGACTTCGATTCGGCCTGTAAGGTTCAAAAATCCGAGAATCGCGGCTTCCCCATCTGACACAGCGAACGTGCCGGATCTGGCGGATCTGTTATTGATTGTGGGCCCGATCAGGTCAATATCATATTAAGAAACTGTGTGGTTTTCATTTCCGATCCGGGGAAAATTAGCTCCAGGTTGCGTGCTCCAAGAGTTTTATAAGCTGCTTCACCTAAAACCTGGCGAAAGTCCGTGGTGATCGCCAAGTCGCGGTTCTGATAGAGCTGTTCCGTTGCCATGCCAGGCCATTTACCGTAAACCTTGCCACCTTTAACGGCGCCACCCAGCACAAACATAACGTTGGCATGACCGTGATCGGTGCCACCAGTACCGTTCTGTTGCGCTGTGCGCCCAAATTCAGACATCGTTACCAATACCACATTCTCCGCTTCGCTGCCCAGATCGGTCCAGAAGGCGGAAATGCCTTGGCTGAAGTCACGCAGGCAATTGGCCAGCTGTCCGTTGACGCTCCCTTGATTCTGATGCGTATCCCAGCCGCCGATGTCGGTGAATGCCGCTTCTACCCCCAGATTCGCCTTGAGCAACTGAGCAATCTGCCTCATATTGTTGCCGAAAGCGCCCTCGGGATAATTTGCGCCCGGCCCTGGCTTGTAGTGTGCTGGGTCAGTCGCTTTCAACATTTTAACCGCCTCGAAGGTTTCCTGCCCGGTGCCGTGAAGTACAGAGTCGACAGAATCGACGTACATGGCTTCAAAGGCGGAGCTGATCGGTGCCGCATTTTGATTCCTCCCAGCCACCGCGAAATCCTGTACCCGGTTGACCGCCACTGTGGCAATTTTACCCTCCAGGGTGCGGGGCACCTGGGATCCCAGGCTGACCGCGCGAAAAGCGGTGTGGGTTGCCGGTCGCCGAAGATCCTCCGCCTGCAAGGCGCGATTCAACCAACCATCCGGGGTGGCCTTGACGCCGGGGGTGCCGCTTTCCATGAAATCCTGGGCGTCAAAGTGGGAACGTGTCGTGTCAGGCGAGCCCGAGGCCTGAACCATGGCCAGATGACCCTGATCGAACAGAGGTTTGAAAGATTGCATGGCTGGGTGCAGTCCGAAGAATCCATCCAGGTCGATGAGCTGATTCTGCGGGATCGCAATCGTCGGGCGCAGCTGATAGTAGTTAGTTTCGGCGTGGGGCACCACGATATTGAGCCCGTCGGCGGCCCCGCGCTGGAAGATCACCACCAGCTTCTTGCCCTGCGCCTGTGCACTCGTGGTCTGAGCGAGAACCGATTGCCTAAGAAAAACCGGCACCACCGAGGTACCGACTAAGGCCATCGCTCCGCCCTTCATGAATGCCCGACGTGTCGCCATCTGCTGCTCCAACCCCCCGCGCTTGCGGGCACACCCATTCGAACGCGGCGAGGAAAGGAAAGTTGCGCTTAAGGCGAGCTTTTACGGGCACGGCATTCGGAGCCCCATACCCCGGATTTCTTAGGGTGCTTGGTGGAATCAACGAAATTCATGCGGCTCTGCCAGGCGCAGCGTCCAGGAAATCCGGGTACCTCGCTTGTTTTTCGCGAGATGTGGATGCCACTGTCCCAAACCGGCCGGCTTCTGGCTCCAAGGTTTAAAGATTAAGATTCGCAGTATCCCGCATCTCGCTAAAAACAAGCTACATAGGGGACTCAGGATTTCTGCGGCCGGGAGATTTCCCTAATACTTGCCCAGGTCGGCGATGGCACGGAAGAGGTCTTCCGGTTGGGGCAAAATGGCGTCTTCCAGAATTGGCTGGTAGGCGACGAAGGTATCCATGGCGGCCACACGCTTGACGGGGGCGTCCAGGTACTCGAAAAGCTCATCAGCGATCCGCGCCGCGATCTCCGCTCCATATCCCCAGCTCAACATATCTTCGTGGGCGATGATCACCCGGCCGGTCTTCTGCACCGAAGTAGCGATCGCTTCCCAGTCATAGGGACTAAGCGTGCGCAGATCGATCAGCTCGACCTCTACTCCCAATTCAGCGCTCGCCTGTTGCGCAGCGCGCAGGGCACGCGGCACCACAGCTCCGTAGGTAATGAGCGTGATGTCCTTGCCCGGACGCAACAGCTTGGCTTTGCCGAAAGGGATCGCAAATTCAGGTCCGGGATACGCGGCTCGGCCGTAGGTCTCGCGATAGAGGCGCTTGTGCTCGAAGAAAAGAACCGGATCGTCGCAGCGGATAGCGGTGCGCAACAGTCCGTTCGCGTCGAGCGCATTGGAGGGAAAGATCACGCGGATCCCAGGCGTATGGGTAAAGATGCTTTCTCCGCATTGCGAATGGTAAACCGACCCGCCGGTCAGGTATCCGCCAATCGCAACGCGCACCACGACCGGCGACGAATAGCCACCATTGGAGCGCCAGCGCAACAGGCTGAGCTCATTGCGCAACTGATGCATCGCAGGCCAGATGTAATCGAAGAACTGTATCTCGACCACCGGTTTGAGTCCGCGGGTTGCCATTCCGATCGCGCGGCCC
The DNA here is from genome assembly GCA_035695685.1 of Acidobacteriaceae bacterium. Lineage (GTDB taxonomy): Bacteria > Acidobacteriota > Terriglobia > Terriglobales > Acidobacteriaceae > PALSA-350. The sequence continues at coordinate 2,999 of DASRRN010000396.1, forward strand.
ACAATATCGGCCTCGGCCAACCGCGCGTTGTACACGCGGTCGGGACCGAACTCCCGCTGCAGACCTGCCGTGAGCTTGAAGACGCCGCCCTTCCCCTTTACCAGGCCGTCGCGCAGCTCCTGATCATGGCTGGTATCGGCCACGTCCTGGCCGAAAATCACCATACGCGGATCACGCTGCATCTCGTCTTTGAGGCAGGCATTGATCAGATCGGCCATGGTGCGCTCCTGCGCATCCGGGGTCTGCACGGCCGCGCGAGCGATGCTCTCGCTGGTGGGATCCAGATCTTCTGAATAGACATGCCGCTTGATCGAGCTGACCCCAGGCAGCGGCGCGCGCAGCACCTTGTCGGCAGCGAGGCGCACCTCCTCATCCGCCTCCTGTTCCAGGCGATTGATGGCCGCAGGATCGAGAATGCCATCGCGTAACAGACGCATCTGCAGTTTGGGCAGAGGGTCGAGAGCCGCTTGCCGCTTGCGCTCTGCTTCCGATCGGTAGAGCAGTTCGTCATCGGAAAAGGAGTGGGCATAGCGACGAATTACGTGCCCATGAACAAAGGCGGGCCCCTTGCCGGAGCGGCAGTGCTTCACTGCCTGGGTGAACGCCGCATAGCTTTCCACCGGATCGGTTCCGTCCACCTCGCTAAAATAAAAGTTAGGAAAATTAGCCACCAGCGGCGAAATATTTCCTCCCGGCGTGTTCACATCGACGGGAACCGAGATGGCGTAGCCATTATCTTCAACCACGAACAAAACTGGTAATCGCAGTGCGGAAGCAGAACTCATGGCCTCCCAAAATTCGCCTTCGCTGGTGGCGCCTTCGCCCAGCGAAACATACACTACTTCGTCCCCGTGGAATTTGGTTGCCTTGAACTCGCTGTAGTCTCCCTGGCGCTGCTCAGCCGCACCCGGATGGGTGGATAGATACCTGCCCGCCTCGGCGCAACCCACCGCCTGCAGACACTGTGTGGTCACTGAAGAAGATTGGCTGACGATATTCAGGCGCGGATTGCTCCAGTGCGATGGCATCTGGCGTCCGCCGCTGGACGGGTCAGCCGCCGCGCCTACGGACTGAAGCAGCTGCTCCTCTATTGTGTGGCCCAACGTCAGGCTCAGCGCGCGGTCTCGATAATAGGGGTAAAACCAGTCGTAGCCGGGCTTCAGAGCCATGCCTGCGGCTATCAGCAATGCTTCGTGGCCGGCGCCGGATATCTGAAAGAAGATCTTCTGCTGCCGCTTGAGCAGGATTTCCCGATCGTCGGTGCGGCGCGACAGATACATCAGCCGGTACATCCGTATCAGCTGCTCGGGCTCCAAACCAGCGTAGGAAGCAGCGATACCTAGCTCCGTAGTGGCCGTCTTCGCCATGCGCACCTCAGTCAGCTCCAACCCCAGATTGTAATGGTTTGTTCCCACTCTTGCTTGGAAAGGGTTAACCACTTCCTCCCCGACTTCCTGTAGGTTTAGGGGAGTTAGCCAACTCGATATGGTTTTCTTTTAGAAGGGGCCACGGCTGGCGATCTCCGGCGCCCCCAAAACAGGAAATTCGAACCCACCATTTGCATCCTATGGTGGTCGTGGGTACCTTTCCTGCCAGTATGATGACGGTTGCGGCGTTGACCATCTTTTTCTCAGCGTGGTCTAATCAGCCGGTTTGCAGGTGTTTGCGCTCGCGGCGGGCGGAGCAGCCGCGGCGGTCCCTCGGTCACCCCAGTAGCAAGTACTCCCTGGAGGCGTTTGAATGGTTTTCTCTTCTCTATCGGCCACTGTCTTAGGGCAGGGCTCGACCGTTGCCATCGACACCAGTGGCAGCACATTTCTGTGGATCGCTCTTATTGCCGGTCTGCTCGGTCTTGTTTTTGCGCTTTTTCTCGCCCGCTCGGTGCTTGCTTACGATACTGGTACGCCGGAGATGCGGCTTATCTCGAATGCCATTCGCGAGGGCGCGGAAGCGTTCATGTCACGCCAATACACGACAATTGCCGCCTTGGCCGTTGTGCTCGCCATTGGCCTCTATGTGGGCTACAAGTTTTCGGACTTCACTGCGCCCCTGGCGGGCAAAGTGGTCATCAGCTTCCTGATCGGCGCCATCTGCTCCGGTCTCGCCGGCTACACTGGCATGTTCGTCTCCATCCGCACCAACATTCGCGCGGCCAGCGCTGCTCGTGCCAGCCTCGGCCAGGCGTTGAAGATTGCGCTGCATGGGGGAGCCGTGACCGGCATGGTGGTCATCAGCCTTTCTCTGCTCGGCGTAGGCAGCCTGTTCTTCCTGTTCGGCGGATTGCACGATCCGCAGCATGTTCCATATCAACTGGTGGGCTTTGGTTTTGGCGCGTCGCTGGTCGCGCTCTTCGCGCAGTTGGGCGGCGGCATCTATACCAAGGCTGCTGACGTGGGCGCCGACCTGGTGGGCAAGGTCGAAGCCGGCATTCCCGAAGATGATCCCCGCAACCCCGCCGTCATTGCCGACCTGGTGGGCGACAACGTGGGCGACTGCGCCGGCCGCGGAGCGGACATCTTTGAATCGACGGCTGCGGAAAATGTCGGCGCCATGATCCTGGGGACCGCCCTCTACCCCGTCTTCGGGGTCAAGGGCATTCTGTTCCCGCTGATGGTTCACGCGGTCAACCTGGTAGCCAGCTTCATCGGCGTCCTGGTAGTGCACAGCCGCGAGGATCAGGATCCGATGGACGCGTTGAACCGCGGTTACTACGTCACGACTCTCCTGGCGCTGGCCGGCTTTGCCGCAGCGGTGTACTACATGCTGCAGGGCCGCTGGTGGCTGCTGGGCTGCGGCATCATCGGCATGATGACGTCGTTTCTTTTTGTCCGCATCACTGAGTACTACACCGAGACCCGCTACCGGCCGGTGCAATCGATCGCCAATGCTTCGTTGACTGGCCCGGCCACGAATATCATCAGCGGGCTGGCCGTCGGTATGGAGACACCGGCCATGCCTGTGATCGTGATCAGCGCCGCCCTGCTGCTCAGCTACTACTTCGGTGTGCGCGGACTTGCCGATGCCACCATCTCCGACTACGCCAAGGGCATTTACGGCACTGCGATTGCCACCATGGGCATGCTGTCCTCCGCAGCCTACATCCTGGCCATGGATACCTTTGGACCAATTACCGACAATGCCGGCGGAATAATCGAAATGTCGAATCAGCCGGACGCGGTGCGCGAAAAGACTGACAAGCTGGACGCGGCCGGCAACACCACCAAGGCGTTAACCAAGGGCTACGCCATTGGCTCCGCTGCCCTGGCTGCGTTTCTGCTGTTTTCTGCGTACCTGGAGACCGTCCATGGCATCGTGGCGCTACGCTTCTCCGATGCGAAGCAGATGCTGCCTGCCAACTGGAGCTTTACCAATATCAATCTCGCCAGCCTGCCGGTTTTTGTTGGGGCGCTATTGGGCGCGATGTTGATTTTTCTTTTTTCTTCTTTCGCCATCAAAGCCGTGGGCCGTACGGCGCAATACATCATTGAAGATGTGCGGGCGCAATTCCGCGAGAACCCAGGCATCATGGCTGGAACCTCGAAACCGGATTATGGCCGTTGCGTGCGCATTGTAACCGGCGCTGCGCTTAAGCAGATGGTGTTGCCCGGCGCGCTCGCCGTCCTCACGCCGTTGGCAGTAGGGCTGGTCTTCAGGAATTTGAGTGCTAGCTTTCACATTCACATTCCGGGAGAGTACACCCCCATCCTTAACGGTCATCCCATCAACCTTGCCGGTGCAGAGGCGGTCGCCGCCCTGCTCATGGTGGGGACCATCGCCGGCATCCTGATGGCGATGCTGATGAACAATAGTGGAGGCGCGTGGGATAACGCCAAGAAATACATTGAGACCGGCGCGCACGGCGGCAAGCGTTCGGACGCACACAAAGCGGCGGTCGTCGGCGATACCGTGGGCGACCCTTTCAAAGATACGGCCGGTCCTTCGCTGCACGTGTTAATCAAGTTGCTGGCCACGGTCACGCTGGTCCTGGCGCCGTTGTTTCTGTAATCGTGCGCCGGGGCTTGCTGGTATGCGGCTAAACAGGCTGCGGAAAAAGTCCCCGTACGAAGGGCACGGCTTCAGCCGTGCCGTACAGAATCGAAAAGATGAGGGCTTTAGCCTCTGAGGTACGCTTTTTTTATCATTCCTCGCGTTCAGTCGCTTGGAATCGGCAGCAAAAGCCGTACCTCAGCGGCTAAAGCCGCGTCTATCCGAGGAATTTATGGCACGGCTGAAGCCGTGCCCTTCGTAGAGAGACTTTTCCGCAGCCTGTAAAAGCCGAATTCAATTCTCAGCATGGCAACGCCATGGGTGCCGGAGGGGATGCTGCGAGAAACCCCTTGCAGCTGAGACGGAGGTTTGCGCGACCTAAGGGCTGACATGAAGCCCGGCATAGGGAAACAAAAAGCGAAATAATCCACCGTGCCAAGCTATGATTTAGAACGATGGGTTTACGCTCCGTTCTTCGACCTGGGTTGGCTGCGGTAACCGCCTTGTTGCTCCTCCTGCCCCACGCGCAGGCATGGGCTTGGGGGAGCGAAGGCCACAGGATCATCGCTGACGTCGCCTGGGATCATTTGGACCGTGCCACGCGCAGGAACTTGCGCGAATTCCTCGGCAAAAATGATTTGGCGTCCATTTCGACATGGGCGGACGACACCCGCAAAGAGCACCCGGAGACCGGCCCCTGGCATTACGTCGATATCCCTTCCGACTCAGGCAGGTACGAGCCGAAAGACTGCCCCAACGATAACTGTGTGGTGGCGCAGATCGATAAGTTTGCCCGGATTCTGGGCGACCCGGATCAGCCCTTTGCGTCTCGGAGCGAAGCGCTGAAGTACCTGGTACATTTTGTCGGCGACCTCAGCCAGCCGTTCCACGCCATGGCCGACGCGCGTGGAGGCAATGACATTCCTGTCACCGTCTTCGGCTCAACCCAGTGCGGCGACTATGCCTGTAATTTGCATAGTGTTTGGGATACTGAACTCATCCGGCATAGCGGCGTGCGCGAACGTCGCTATGCGCGCGGGCTGGACAGGATGATTGCCAAAGATCATCTGGGGGCGGGTTCGAATGACCCGGTTGCGTGGGCGAACGACTCGTTGCAACTCGCCAGGCAAGCATGGGTGCAACCGCAGACTGAGATCGACGAGGGCTACTACCTGCGCGAACGGCCCGTGGTGGACCGGCAACTCGCCCTCGCCGGCTTGCGCCTGGCGCGTCTGTTGAATGAGAAGTTGGGGAGCGCTGCGAAGTCGTGATCTATAGAAAGAAGCCGAACATATCGAGGACTTCATCGCTGACCTCAACGTCGGTTAGATTAGCTTCTTCAATGAGCCTTAATTTTTGACGGAACCGGTCCAGAAGGCCGGAGTTGATATCGGTCTTCTGGTCCAGGGCCCACATCAGTTCGGCGGCAGTGGTGCGATGCTCACAACGAGCAGCCAGGCCGTGTGCCGTTTCAATCGTTAGCACAAGGGGCAGACTGTGAAACTCCTGATACAGATGCATGGGGATACGGGCTTTGATGTTGACTCGCATCGTAGGAAGAGAATGCCACGGCCAAACGCAGTCGGCCATACTACCTTTGGTATGAGGTACCCTCTGAGGGTTGCAGGATGATTACCTTTTGTTCGCGAACCACTCCTACCTAACGATTGCATCGGTGATCCCAGGTGTTATCTCTCCCTGACGGACGGCGCAAAATCACACTTATCCAAATTAGCCTTTTGGTTCATCGCGTAATTTGGACAGCTCTGATGCAAAATGAGCCGCGAGCCCTGATCGGTACTCCCAGCCTATCCGACTAAGAGCTAACTGGGTTCGACGCAATCGCAGATGAGGAGGGTCAAGTCGTCGTTCTGGGTTCTGGACCAGGACTGGACGGCAGAGATGATGTGGTCGGCTACTCTCTCCGGCGAGAGCAATCTGCTCTCCGCAAGCAGGGAGTTGAGACGCTGCTGTCCGAATTCGACGCCTTCGGCGTTGGCTGCTTCGATGATGCCATCGGTATAGAGGAGCAGCCGATCGCCCGGTTTGAGCGGATGGAGGGCGCTAGAGTAGGTGGCGAAGGTGAAGGCGGCGAGCATAAGGCCGTTCTCTTCCACGGGGATGACCTCTCCGGCGCGCAGTAGAAGCATGGGCGGGTGCGCCGCGGCGGCGTAGCGCAGGCTGGCGGAATCTATGTCGAGATGAACATAGGCAGCGGTCACGAACTGGTTCTGCGTGTTGCCGCAGAGCGTCTGGTTCATTCCGGAGAGCAGCGCGGCGGGATCGGCGGCATTTACGCGCTGCGAGGTTGCGGCGAGCTTGACCATGGACGCGATGAGGGCGGCGGGAACGCCATGTCCCGAGACGTCGGCGACCAGCAAGCCCGCCTGCCTGTCGTTCGCGACCACGAAGTCGTAGAAGTCTCCTGCCACGGAGGTCATGGGAACGTAACGCGTGGCGACCTGGAAGTGCGTGGAGTGGGGGTAGGCGGATGGAAGAATCGCGGTTTGTATCCGGCGCGCGATCTCGAGTTCTTTCTGAATCTCATTGAACTGTTGATCGCGATGCAGAGTGCGCCTGGCGGTGGCATATACCAAAGCTCCGAGAAAGAACGCGAAGCCGAGCGGCTCGATGTGCGGGGAGCGCCAGAAGGAACCGGCCACGTTGTCGCAAAGAGCGAATGCGACGAAGGCGATGAGGCCGCGCCGGATGATGACGAAATCCTTGTCGGCGGCCTGTTGCTGCAGGGACTGAACGACCAGAGCGGAGAGGCAGGCGATGACGCCGGCGATGTTAATGAGGTCGAAGGCGTGCTTTGGACCGACGACGATTGTCGCGAAAAAAAGAGAAAGAAAGAAGACGGTCAGAAGGAGGGAGATTCTACTGCCGAAGCGTCCGAGAAAGCCGGCTGCGTCGAAGTAGAAGAAGGCCGGGATAGGTACGAGGTAGTTGATGGATCTGCGCAGCGTCTCAAAGGAGGCGGAGCCGCGTACCATGAGTGCGAATGTGTCCAGCTGCAGCCACAGACGCACACCGTAGAGGATGGCGAACGCGGCCAGCCAGAGGAGCATTGCGTTGAACTTGCGGCCGAGAAAGGCGAAGGCTGCGGATGCGAGGCCGAGAGATGTGAAGGCGGCGCCCAGGAACAAATACGGTCCATCGTGACGAAAGGTCTGCATTACCTGGCTGGCAGTGAGCGGCTGATCGCTTACGTACATACCAGCGGATGATACATCGAGGGGCACTTTTATGAAGTCGCGGAGCGCTCAGTGGGGTCTCCCGGAACCTTAAGCTTTCCACGTCTCTGTAGCGCAGGTCCTTGGTCTGTTTTGAAACACAAGTGCTAAGTGTGCTCAGCCTGCTCCTCCCCGAGGATCTTCGATACTCAGGCGGGCATGGCTTTTGGGACGCCGCCGGGCAAGCTTCCGCTCAAGCTCATCGATCGGGTGTTTGGCGTCGGCCCTATGCTGTAAGTCCAGATTCGATTGCCTCCAGGATCCCGGCATGCCGTGCACGCGCATCAGGCGAATCGGAGGTTCGAGCAAGTTCCGCGAGCTCCAGCTTCGACGGCTTCAGTTGCAGAGGCAATCGCGTCCAATAGTACTTAAGCTCGTCTGATGGCCAATTGGCATAGGTTTTTTCCCAGGAACGCCGGCCAGACCCTGCAAACACGAGTACGCCAGGATGGATTGGGCGCTGATAGCTCTGAAATCGGCAGTCTAACGAGATCCGCATCTGGTTCGATGTGTTTGGCCCGGCCTCATGCACGGTCAGACTATTAAACAGCAGCAGATCGCCGGCGCACATTTCTCCCCCAACCCACTCACCACCACGCTCAGTACCTGGAGTTATGCAGCCAGTCTGTCCAGCAGTGGGCTGTAGACCAAACCGGTGCGAACCATCCAATATTCGGAGCGGCCCCTGCTCTAAAGGGCAATGATGAAGGGGCAGCCAAGCCGTAAAGGTCTCTTCGTCTCCAGCGACCGCGGTGTAGTCCTGATGGGCATGGGTGATGGCTCGCTCGAAATTTGGAAAGATAAGACGGCCGACAGATTTTGGATGAATGAGGAGATGCGGACCGACAAGCAGCTTCATCACCCGTTGCAACGCAGGATGATGGGGCAACGCATGAAAAGACGGCAGACAGAAGACCTGATCGTAGACGGATTTAAAAGCAGCGTCATCCTCGAAGCAGGCGGCGTCGGCATTTGCGATTCGATTGAGCGGATCGCGATCTGAGTTCAGCCACCCTGACTGGTGCAGAACTTTGGTGATGTCTCTCAGGAGAGGATTCAGATCCTCCGGCGAAAGCAGACCCCGGATCAACGCGTAGCCATGCGTGTCCATTTCTCCCTCCAGATCGGTGAGATTGAGAGTGGTTCCATTGGCATCTCGCATCTCGATCGTACGAAATGGCATCATCGTTTTGTTGTCGTGGATCGTTTTGTTGTCATGGATGGCCGTCACGCCCTGAGATTACCTGTTACGTCCTCGGATCATGTCACCGGGTTGTCACTAAATTATCTTCTTTGCGTGACCGGCAACTCCGCACCTATTCATCCGATAGTTGTTGCAGACCCATGTGCAATATGATGGCCAGGGAGAAAGACATATGCGGATCGCCGTGGTGTCGGACATTCATGGAAATCTAACCGCATTCGAAGCGGTGCTGGCGGATATCCGACAGATGTCTCCGGACTTAGTGCTTCACGGAGGCGATCTGGCTGACCCCGGATCGAGCCCTATCGACCTCATTGATCGCATTCGCGATCTAGGCTGGCAAGGTGTTATGGGCAACACGGATGAAATGCTTGTGCGGTCAACTTCTCTGGAGGATTTCGCGAGCCAATCTTCGGCTCCGCCCACTCTGTGGTCGGCGATTCGCCGCATAGCGTCGAATACCCGCACTAATCTTGGAGACCAGAGACTGGCGTGGCTAAGCGAACTGCCTCAAGTAATGACCCTGCCGGGCTTCGCACTCGTCCATGCTGAACCCGGGAGTTGCTGGCGAGCGCCTGCGGCAGAAGCGACCGATGCAGAACTGGAATCCATCTATGGCCCGCTCGGCCAGCCTATCGTCGCCTATGGGCACACCCATCTGCCCGCCATTCGTAGCCTCACCGGACATCCTGAACTCCTGATCAACACCGGGAGTGTCGGCCTACCGTATGACGGTGATCCCCGCGCCTCTTATTTGCTTCTCGACGGAAGTGTCCCGTCGATCCGGAGGGTCGAGTACAGCGTCGAGAACGAACTGAAGGCGCTTTCTTCCTGCGGCCTGCCGGGTGCAGAATGGACGGCGAGGATGCTCCAGACAAGCTCTCCATCGATGCCGTAGTGTCGAATCTCCAAAGCAAAGCCTCAGGAGCCCACTGCATGAAGAAGTTTAGCCAACAATTCTTGTTGATTTATTCTGCGGTGTTAAGCACAGCCTTGGCTGTCCTGATGCTGACTGGAGCGGAAAAAAGCCCATCGTGATGCAGGTCACGGAACAAGTGACATGGGTTGTGGCCCTGGTCATGTAGCCCGCTACCTGCGCAACGCAGGGGTTACCGTGTTTGGATTGGATCTTTCCACGGGCATGTTGGAACAGGCTCGACAACTCAACCCGGACATTTCCTTCAGGGAAGGAAACATGTTGGCTCTTGAGCTCG
>DASRRN010000397.1:0-13076 GCA_035695685.1 Acidobacteriaceae bacterium
TTCACCCGACGGTTCACAAACTGCGGACTACGTTGTGACGGTTGTGAAACCGTAAAGTGGCCGGCGGCAGGATTCGGAACCGTGGCTACAGTCTGACTCACCCCTCGGAGGCAGCCAGGTCCCGATCCCGCACCCCAATCAGGTAGAGCAGGCTATCCAATCCAAGAAACGACACGGCGTGGCTGGCCGTTTGCCGCACCAGGGGCTTGGCCCGAAAAGCAATGCCCATGCCGGCGATGCCCAGCATGGGCAAATCGTTCGCGCCATCCCCCACCGCAACCACCTGGTCGAGGGAAATATTTTCCTGCCCGGCAATCTGCCTTAACAACTCAGCCTTGCGCGCACCATCGACAATCGGCGTCCGCACCTCGCCGCTCACCACACCATCCGCGATGTCCAGATCGTTGGCATAGACATAGTCGATGCCCAAACGTTTCTGCAAATGCTGCGCGAAGAAGTTAAACCCTCCGGAGAGAATCGCCGTCTTATAGCCAAGCATCTTCAGCGTTCCAATCAAATGCTCGGCGCCTTCCACCAATGGTATGGTGTCCAGCAAAGCTCGAACCCTTATCTCTTCGAGCCCGCGGAGTAGCGCCACCCGGCGCCGGAAGCTCTCCTGGAATTCAATTTCTCCCCGCATGGCAGCTTCGGTAACCTTCACTACCTCGCCGGCTACGCCTGCCAACTTTGCCAGCTCGTCAATGACCTCGCCTTCAATCAAAGTGGAATCCATGTCAAAGGCAAAGAGCCGTCGATTGCGACGGAAGATGCTCTCCCGCTGGAAGGCGATATCGATTTTCAAATCGTGAGCAGTGGCGAGAAAGGCCGCGCGCATGGACCGTTCAGAAGCGGAATCTCCACTCACCGTCAATTCAACGCAGGCGTTCGCATCCGGGCTATGCACTGCCAGCGACAACCGCCCGGAAAGCCGCTCAACCCGATCCACGTTCAAACCATGGTGGGCAATGATGGCGCTCACCCGGGCGAGATGGTTTGCAGAAATCGCCCGGCCAAGGATGGTGACGATAAATTGATCCTTGCCCTGCGAAGAGATCCAGTCCTCCAGATCCGCATTTTCGACGGGCGTGAAGTTGACTTGCAACCGTAGTTCCCTTGATTTTTTGACTAAAGCGTCCTGAACTCTACCAAAGCTCTCCCCTTCGGGGATTTCGACCAGCAGACCCAGAGAAAGGGTTTCGTGGACGACGGCCTGTCCAATATCCAACACGCATGTGTCATAACTGGCTAAGACTGCAGTCAATTCTGCGGTAAGCCCTGGCCGGTCCCGGCCGGAAAAATGAATCAGAATGGTCTCGTTCATTGATACGAAAGGTCCCTCTCATAGCCTAACAGGGGGACCTCTCGATGGCAGAGCACACGGGGCGGACGCACTGTCAAACTTGTTCGGGAAGTATCACGGCGCCGCCGCGATCTACCGGCGGCATCCACCGCGAGAGCATGGCCGACAGCGTATCAGAATTGATCGGCTTGGTGATATGGTCATTCATTCCCGCATCGAGGCTTCGTTCGCGATCACCGATCATGGCATGGGCGGTCATGGCAATGATCCGAAGGTCGTGGAATCGATCATTGGAGCGAATCAGCTTGGTCGCCGTCAACCCATCCATCACCGGCATCTGGATATCCATCAGAACGAGATCGAATGCCTCCGCGAGAACTTGGTCCACACCCTCGCGGCCGTTCACTGCAATGGCAACCCGAATGCCAAGATCGCATAGCAATTCGCTGGCAAGATCGCGGTTGATCTGGTTGTCTTCGACGACCAGAACTCGCCGTCCAGTCAACTCGGAAAGAAGATATCCCGGCGGTGGCTGAAAAGCGGAAGCAGGTGCTTCGACTCTCTCCCCGCTGATCGATGCAATGGTACGCCTGAGCAGCGCCTCCGTGACCGGCTTGACCAGAAAACCGTCGAACCTGGGGTCGCTCAGGCCACGCATCACCTCTTCGGATTCGAAGGCGGAAATCATCAGAACCGCCGGGACCGGCCAAAGCGTTGGATGCGCCTTGATGCGGCGAGAGGCTTCAATCCCGTCGATACCAGGCAGGCGCCAGTCCATCAGAACCAGATCAAAGGGTTGGCCAACCTGGGAGCCACGCACGAGTGCCGACAGCGCCTCTTCACCCGACGCAACCGCTCGGGCAAAAAACCCGTTTGCCTGGACCATTGCGACCAGCATATTCCGAGCACTCTCACTGTCGTCCACGATGAGAACAGATCGCTTCAGGAGATTGCCCCGGGGTTCGCGGACGATGAGTGGAAGCTCGTCAGTGGCGATACCGAAGCTGACCGAAAAGAGAAACGTGCTTCCCTTTCCGAGTTCGCTTTCGACCGAGATGCTGCCTCCCATCAACTCGCAGAGTTGTTTGCTGATGGCAAGCCCCAGCCCCGTGCCGCCGTATCTGCGGGTAAACGACGTGTCGGCCTGGTTGAAGGATTGGAAGAGATTCGAGATCTGTTCCGCGCTCATGCCGATTCCACTATCACACACTGAGAAGGAGAGCCGCACCTTGTCCCGGGACATATCTTGCGCTGTCACCCGCACGGCAATCTCCCCCTTGTCGCTGAACTTGATGGCATTGTTGACCAGATTGATGAGGATCTGCCCAAGTCTTACGGGATCGCCGATCAGAGAACGTGGCGCCTCATGCGCTCCCGAGAACACGATCGCGGTGCCCTTCTCCTCTGCCTTCTGGCCCACAATATCGATCAGATTGCGCAGTACTTCATCGAGCGAGAAGGTGATGTGCTCCAGTTCCAGCTTGCCCGCTTCGATCTTCGAGAAATCCAGGATGTCGTTGATGATGCTGAGTAGCGATTGCGAGGCGTTCCCAATCTTGGTTAGATACCTTTGCTGCTGGGGAGTCGGATTGGCGCGCTGGGCGAGATAGGTCATGCCCATAATGGCGTTCATAGGGGTTCGGATCTCATGGCTCATGTTGGCCAGGAAATCTGACTTGGTGCGGTTGGCTGCCTCCGCGGCGCGTCTCGCCTGCCGCGATATTTCTTCAGCGCCCTTGCGCTCCGTGATGTCACGGACCAGCCCCACAAACATCCTCTGCCCGTGAAACGAAAACTGCGTGACCGTCAACTCTATCGGAAAGGTCATCCCCGCTTTGGTCAAACCCTCCAGCTCCCGGCCAACCCCGACCGCCCAGGCCGTACCTGACGAGTCATAACGTGGCAAATAGCCATCGTGGCTGCTCCGGTTGGGCTGCGGCATCAGCATCCTGATATTTCGCCCCACCACCTCCCCGGCTTCGTATCCGAACATCTTGACCACTGCGGGATTAATCGAAATGACTGCCCCGCTCCCATCGATGGTAATGATGCCATCCAGAACATTGTCGAGAATGGTCCGCAGGCGCGCCTCGGCGTCTTCTAACGCTCCCTGAATCTTGAGCATCTCTTCGCGCTGCACATACAAGTCGAGATATACCTTGACCTTGCTCTTCAATATCTCTGAGTTGATGGGCTTGAAAATATAGTCCACCGCCCCAATTTCGGCCGCCTGGGTGGCGTATCGTTCCTCCTTGCTGATGGCGGTGACGAAGATAATCGGCACCCCACGCATGGATTCATGCTCCTGCATCAGCATGGCGGTCTCAAAGCCATCCATCTCCGGCATCTGCACATCGAGCAGCACGACCGCGAATCTGTGGCGAAGCACTAGCGAAAGCGCCTCATTGCCCGAATTGGCTTTGAAGATTCCAGCATCCAGATGCCGGAGTATCTTCTCGGTCGCCAAAAGATTCTCCTTGCGGTCATCGACGACCAAAATATTAGGCCGTACCCCCGCTGGCGGAACGGCTTCTGTCACCCGCAAACCATCCTGCTTAGCCGGCGGCGCCATAGGCCTCCTCCAGTGTGCACATCCGAGTGAGGAGCGGTGCAATCCGCCCCAAATCAAGCACGTGATCGACGGCCGTTGCCTCGAGCGCCGCGCGCGGCATAGTCGTTGCCGATGCCGTCTGTGGATCCTGCACCACGGCCAGTCCGCCGCGAGCTTTGATCGCTTTGAGGCCCTGCGCTCCATCAGCGTTGGCGCCGGTGAGCACGATGCCGATCAGCGACTCGGCAAATACATCCGCCGCACTCTCGAATAAAACATCGATGGAGGGACAGCAATGATTGACCCGTTGATCGACCGAGAGGCTCAAGCTTCGGTCGGATTCGATCAGAAGATGATAGCCCGGCGGGGCCAGGTATGCGTGCCCGGCGCAGAAGGGTTCCTTGTCTTCCGCTTCACTGACCGCAATTCCGCTCATCGTATTCAGAAAGGCCGCCAGGAAGCCATCCGAATGCGGATCCCGATGGTGCACGATGGCAACGGGAAGTGGAAAGGAGGCCGGCAGCGCAGGAAGAAGGAGCTTGAGCGCCTCGACACCACCTGAGGATACACCGATCACTACGGCTGCATAGCGCATACTAGACTCCACATTTCTGGTAGATCCTCTGGGTCTTATCCACCGGAGCAAACAGCGGCTTGATGGCCATGAAATTGAGCGACTCCCGGTTGCCGAGACACAAGAAGCCGCCGTGGCGAAGGCTTTCTGAAAATTTTCCCAACACCTTATCCTGCAGCGTCTTATCAAAATAGATGAGCACGTTGCGGCAGCAGATTATGTTCATCTCACCGAAGACACCATCCGATACCAGGTTGTGATACGAAAACGTGATCCGCTCTTTCAGAAAATTCTTGAACTTGCCGAATTCGTACCCTTCACTGTAGTAATCGGGAAAGTAGCCCGTGCCGCCCGCTAACTGATAATTGGCGGCATACGCGGCCATTTGTTTGACGGAATAAACTCCGTTCGCTGCCGCTTCCAGGGAATGCTTATTGAAGTCGGTCGCGTAGATCCGTGCCCTGTCAAGAAAACCCTCTTCATGGAGCAGAAGGGCCATGGAATAGACCTCTTCGCCGGTCGCACAGCCCGCGTGCCAGATCTTGATAAAGGGATACGTCTTAAGCAGCGGTACGACACGCTTGCGGATAGCCTGATAAAAATCCGGGTCACGAAACATTTCCGTAACCGTAATCGACATGGTTTTCAGGAATTCGTCGAAGCTTTTCTCGTCATACAGCAGTCGCTCAAGCAATTTGCTAAATTGCTTGAGCCTCGTCTGCGCCAGCGCCCGATCCAGCCGGCGCTTGAGGGAGGCACGTGAATAATGCGCAAAATCGTAGCCGTAGCGACTACGGATACCGTCCAACAACATGTCGATTTCCGGTTCCTGACAGTCAATTTGACTCATTAGATTCAACCATGGTGAGCGTTCAGGCGCGCGTCATACCGCCGCCTGTTGGAACAACAACACACGCAGCAACGTGAGGAGCCGTTCGATATCCACTGGCTTGGTCAGATAGTCGTTGGCCCCCGCGGCCATGCATTTCTGTTGTTCCTCCGGCATGGCGCGCGCGGTGAGGGCGATGATTGGTACTTCCCGAAGCGATCGTTGTGAGCGGATAGCCCGCATCGCCTGGTAGCCATCCATAACCGGCATCATAATGTCCATAATGATCAGCTCGATGGACCTGTTCTCCTGGAGCTTTTCGAGAGCCATCTGGCCATTGTCCGCAATGACAATATTCATGTCGTGTTTTTTTAAGAGCTTGGACAAGGCGAAGGTATTCCGGAGGTCATCGTCCACCAATAGCAGCGTTCGGCCCTGCAACACCTGGTCCGGGTTGTGCTGCATGCGGACGATCTCCTGCTGGTCGCGGGAGAGTGTCGACTCCACGCTGTGCAGAAACAGCGTCACTTCATCGAGCAGCCGCTCGGGCGACTTCGCACCCTTGATGATGATGCTTCCGGTGTAACGCGAAAGCCGCCAGTTTTCCTCCTCGGTCAGCTCCCGGGCAGTATAGATAATGACTGGAGGAGTCTCGTCGCCTCCAGCCGCGTTTTCCATGCGTTCCAACCATTCGAAGCCGGTCATGTCCGGTAGCTGCAGGTCGAGGATCACGCAATCGAATCTTGTGGCCGTAAGCTCCTTCAGCGCCGTGGCTCCATTCCCAGCAACGGTGATATGAATGTCGTTTTTGCGCAGCAGACTTTCCACGGCGATTTGCGTCTTCCGGTCGTCTTCGACCACCAGCAGCTGCTTGACCTCCGACTGCAGCAAACCTTCGATTTTGATTAACGCGCCATCAATCGCCTCCTTTGCTACCGGCTTGGTCAGGTACCCGATGGCGCCCTTCCTCATGGGCACGGCATTGCCTTCCTCGCGGCCGCTGATGATGTGCACCGGAATGTGACGCGTCCGAAGATCATGCTTGAGCTGGTCAAGCACTTGTATACCGTCGATATCGGGCAGCTTGAGGTCGAGCAGAATCGCCGTCACTGGCTCTTCCACCGCCAGCACCAACCCGGTCTTGCCATCACCGGCCGCAAGGCATTTATAGCTGCGCTTGCGTGCGATCTTCATCAAGGTCGCAGCAAATGCCGGATCGTCTTCGATGACCAACAGTACTTTGTCTTTGGCGCCAATATTTTGCCGGTCGTCGGCGATGAACTCCGCAATCGCCGTTTTGGGCATTTTTTTGAGCTCTGTGCGCGCGCCTTCCGGTGCGGCATATCCCGATGGCGTTAATATCTCTTCGGTTTCAACACCTGCCAGGTTTACCGGCAGCACCAGGGTGAAGCAGCTGCCTTCGCCTTTCTGGCTCGTAACGTGGATTTCTCCGCCCAGCATATGGGCGAATTTGCGCGCAATGGTCAACCCCAGCCCGGTGCCACCGTAGTGCCGGTCGATAGAGCCATCCTCCTGCTGGAAGGCTTCAAAAATATCCTTGAACTTGGAAGGCTCAATACCAATGCCGGTATCATGCACTGAAAAGGCGATAGCGTTCCGGTAGTCAAGGGAGCTGCGCTGTAACTCCATCTGCTTATCCGGCCGGTGTACTTCGAGGGTTACGGAGCCTCGTTGGGTAAACTTGAAGGCGTTTGCGAGCAGGTTCTTAAGAATCTGCTCTGCACGCTGCGCGTCGGTATGCAATGTGGCAGGAAGATCGTCCGATATCAGGATTGGGAACTCCACTCCTGTGGCTTTGGAGACGGGGGAAAACTGTTGCCGCATTCTTCCCACAATGCTGTCCAAAGTCACCTCCTCGGCGACCACCCTGAGCTTGCCAGCCTCGACCTTGGAAAGGTCGAGAATGTCGTTGATAAGGGCAAGTAGCTCCAGGGCCCCATTGTGAATGATGTTCGCTTCCTCTACCTGTTCGTCGGAGAGATTGCCCTCCTCGTTCGCGGCGAGCAGCTTCGCCAGAATCAGCAGACTGTTGAGCGGCGTACGCAGTTCATGCGACATATTGGCCAGGAATTCTGATTTATATTTGCTCGCACGCTCCACCTCTTTGGCTTTTTCCTCGATCAGCCGCTTGCTCTCAGTCAATTCTTCCGACTGCTGCTGGATTTGCGCATTCTGTTCCTCCAGGACCTCGGTCTTTTCTTCCAGCTCTTCGTTGGAGGCCTCGATCTCCTCATTGGAGGCCTTCAGTTCCTCCTGCTGCATCTTCAGCTCTTCTTCGCTCTTCTCCAACTCCTGTGTGTAGCGCAGCATCTGCGCCGCCGCCCGCTTGCGGCTGCTTTGGTAAAGCCAGATGGAAAGCACCATGGCGACATAAAAAACCCCGACACCGGAAAACGTCATCAATTTGTTTTGTCGCGAAGTGATCTCGTCGGTTTCACTCCGCAGCGTCAGCAGATGGTTCTCTTCCGATTCCATGATGCGGGCCACGGTGCGGGCGTGATCCATCAACTCTTTGCCGAGATGAATATCCGGGGCTTCGGCTGTTCTTGCATTCTGCTTTCTCTGTGCTTCAATGGAGGCCGCTTGATAGTCGAGTAGCTTTCTGACCACATCGTCCATCTCGTCCAGATTGCTTTGCTCCACCGGATTATCTGCTGTCAGACTGCGAATGTACGTCAACTCCTGGGCAATGGACCGGTGCTGGCGCAACGCGGTGTCTGCTACGCCCGGACCCAATGCAACCTCTTGCTTCAGCGCATCCTTGCCAGGATTCAAGGCCTGTTGCGGCGTTAGCATCCCTGCATTCGAACCATGGCTGTCCCGGAGCGCTTCCAGGTAAGGCTCCAGATACTCCTCCTTGCCGGTAAGCAGGTAGGCACGCTGTCCCGTCTCGGCGTCCTGCAGCTTGCTCAGGAGTGATTCGATGTCTGCGATGACCTCATAGGTATGCACGAGCCAACCCTTGGCCTCGGCGCTTGCCTTCTCCTGCTGCCAGAACGAAAAGGCGGCCAGCACCATGAGCAACGACAACGTACCAATGGCTATCGCCGTCGCCTGGCGGACGAAGAAGTTGCCAGTGTTGGGCTGCATCGTATCCATTCGGAATAAACACCCCTTTTTCTTTCTGTGCTCACGATTATGGCCTTTGCCCCACCGCCGAAGGGGATTTTGAGAGCTTTCCCTGCAGAGAATTTGCACTTTAGTGACGGATTTGTCCCCTGGGACCATTCAGTGATCCGTTACAAGCGTCAAAGGCGAGGGTGGTAACTGCATCGACAGTTTGTGGTCCGGATGGAAACAGCAGGTCCCTCCACGGCACGCCGGGACAGGTCCACTTCGCTACCCCGGATTTCCTGTGGAGCTTGGTGGCGTTGGTTAATCTTATGCGCCTTTCCTTAAAGAGAAAGGCGCACACGCGGCTTTGTCCAGTGCTGCGTGGCAGGAAATCCGGGTACGCTCCGTCCGGGATGACAATTCTTTTCTATTCCTGCCCGGAGCTGGATCTCTTCCGCCATCAACTCCGGCGCGCCTATCGCGACAGCTAAGTCCTTTGTTTCATGAAGGCGCTCAAAAGTTTTGTGTAATTTCCCCCTCGGGAGCATGTTCAAGTTGCTGTCGTGATTGATCCTCGCGGCCTAAGGTGGCCGACGGAAATGGTGCGTGATATGCGTGGTATGCGTGGTAAGTCATGTAGTGGTCGCGGCTGGCGTTCGGTTTGGTATTGGTGTTCCTGTAATCGTCGTGGTGTCATCCTTTGTTGCCATAGTGTGCTTAAGTTGTGGCCTGGCGGCGGCTAAGTCCTTTGTTTTATCAAGATGGTCAAATTTTTATATTTCCCGGCCCCCTCAGTTTCTGAGGGATCTGGTTGATCGGTGGCTGATGCTGCTGCCACGGATGAGGAGTAGGCAGCCGGGAAAATGGTGCGCGAAAAGCGCCGTAAGGTACTTTGGGTAAGTGCAAAGCTGCATAGCCTGGCTGCAATCGAGACCCGGGTCATCCATTGCAGGATGCAAGGCGAAGGGATGAACGCTCGTTTGGGCCGCGGCCCTCACGAAAGATTGATATGGGGTAACACAATAAGAAAGCGAAAAGCCGGCCATACATGTATATATGGAAATTGACTCTACTTGTTTCCATAAGAAATTCCGGGCGGCAATCTTTGGTGTGTTACCAATTTCACGGAGGCTGATCAGCGGAGCCTGGCCGACTTATTGTTACCCATCTGGAGTGCCAATGTGACCCGTGCCCAAAATCGTTGAAGTGCGACCGCGTTGAACAAACTGTGTCCAGTTGTCAACGGCTTCGATAAGGAGGCTGACAAAAGGGAAGATTCACCCCGCAGGCTACTGGCCGCTTTCCGATTCAAGCTCCCCCCATGAAATCCGCGTAATTTGGAAGGGTCCCATTTCATGTCCCTTGACAGCTAAGTTAAGGAGCCCTTTTCCTTCCCCAGTCAGGGTCATATTCCAAGTCACAATGGCCTCGTCTGATTCCTCAGTACTAATTACGAGCATGCCTTGGGAAATGCTTGTCTGGACAACAGGAGCCGCCCCAGGAATAGCCTTAAACTCAACCAGCTTTCCATTGTTGTCCATGGCCGCGTGCGCATTGGTAAGGCTGCCAGTCAGCCGCCCGTTGTAGTTCATCAATTCGAGCGTACCAACTCGCTTGTCCTGGGCCGTCATCTTCCATATCCCTACGTAGGAACTCGGATTCGTCGTAGCTTGTGCAACCGAGGCTACTGAGCCGAACAGTAATGACACCATACAGGCTGCTCCAAGCAAACTCATTGCTGACGCCATCTTCTTGCCGAGACTCCAGCGCCTTACTTCCTCGATAAGGTTCATAATGGTCATCTCCTGAATGTCCACCTCAAGATTCGAGGCAGCGTAATCGTTTGTCGGACTCCGACTATATCGGAATCCGACTATCAATGTCAATCCTGACGATTGCCTTCTGCGCGGTTGGAACTTTTAGTACGTTGGCGCGTTGATATTTTGGCTCAACTAAACAGCGCGCCGGATCACCCGCTCCCCGTGCCAGCTGTTCGATAGCGGCTACATCAAACAGCAGACCGCTCGAGGCTTGCTTCAGCAGCTTCCGAATCGGCGTATATTCAGGAGACAAATCAGTTGTATCCGGCGAAAGCTGATTTGTAATCGCTACGTGAAAAGCCCGAGGAAAAACAAGAAGGACCAGCGTTCCTAAAACGCTCCAGGAGAATCGTCATGGCATTCGAAATTCAGGATCTTCCAGGAGAGATCCGCGCCATCAAGGAAACTCTACGGAAAGCAGTTCCGAACTACGCAAGCATCTTCGCTGAAGTCGAAACCGAGATGCGTCGGCGCGTGGATACAATCGTGCGCGAACGCGAAGCCGGTCAGGATGTTATTCCGGCACTGCAATACACCGACATCGAGGCAGGGAACGTCTCTCCCGACAGCATCGCAAGGATCAAGGAAAGAGGCGCCTGCGTCATTCGGCAGACCTTTTCCGTTGAGCAAGCAACGGCGTGGGATGACGAGATCGCCGCATATGTTGACGGCAACGGCCTCACCGCAAAGCTTGCCAATGCTGCCGTCGACAATTACTTCGGCGACCTTGCGTCGGCCAAGCCGCAGATCTATGGAATCTACTGGTCGCGGCCCCAGGTACAGGCACGTCAGTCCGAGACACTCACCCGCGTGCGTGTCTTTTTGAACAAGCTTTGGAAAGCTGAGAGCGAAGGTAGGCAGCACTTCGACCCAAACCACGTGCCCTCATATGCGGACCGTATCCGCCGGAGACCGCCAGGGTCCGCGACTCTTGGCCTCTCCCCGCACGTCGACGGAGGATCTGTGGAGCGTTGGCTCGATGCAAACTTCCGCAACGTGTATCGGCATGTTTTCTCGGGAAACTGGCGCAACTACGACGCATTCGACGCAGCATGGAGACCGGATGCGCGGGAGGTCTCGTCTCCTGCGGTCTGCTCCATGTTCCGAACCTTCCAGGGTTGGACAGCGCTGACACGGCAAGGCAAAGGCGATGGAACCCTCCAGCTCATCCCTATCGCGGAGTCCATGGTTTATGTGCTTCTGCGTGCTCTGCAGGATGATGTGGCCGAGGATGATCTCTGCGGAGCCAAGCCAGGAAGGACGCTGTCGATCAACCCGCAATACCACGGCGTTCTGATCGAAGCGCTTTCATCGATCCCGTTGATGCAGCCTGGCGACACCGTGTTCTGGCATTCCGACGTTGTTCACGCGGTCGAAAATGAGCATCGCGGAGCGGGCTACAGCAACGTCATGTACATTTCCTCGACGCCAGCGTGCGCCAAGAATGCGGCCTACACGGCAAAACAGGCGCCCTCTTTCCTGACCGGGGAAACCCCGCCTGATTTCGCTCCGGACAACTTTGAGATTGACTTCAAGGGGCGTGCGGCCGTCTCCGATCTGACTCCGCTTGGCCGTTCACAGATGGGGATCGACGCAACGAAGGAAGAAGCTTCGACGGTAGCGCCTGCTCTCGCCAGGGCTTAAAACAGGCTGCGGAAAAAGGTCGAACAGGGGGCGAAACCCGTCCCCTCAGCGGCTAAAGCCGAACAGATTTTCAATCACTTACGGACGGCCTGAAGGCCGTCCCCTTCAAAGAATTCGGGTTTTTCCGCAGCCTGTTAAAGGCCTAGACTCTGGCGGGGACGGACGGAATGCTTTCTTACACCAGGCGTTAGGGCTCAAGCTGACAGATGTTTTGCAGAAACCCCGCCTTGGGCGTCCTCCGCGTAAGGGAGCGCTCACGGGCCCGCTTCACCGGGTGCGATCTACGACTTCAATTCGCTGAGCTTCTTACCAACCGCGCCGGGTCCGAAATTGATATGAGCGTCCTTAATCGAAAGTCCGACTACTTGGATACGCTTCAGGTCCCGTGTTCCGATCCCGGCTTCTTCCGCGAGGCGCAGCGAGTTGTCGCCTCGGATGAACGGAGAAGTGCCGCGCTCCGCATACGGATCGTAGCCCATCACTGCCATCCCGACAGCGTCCACGCAGACGGCGTTGCGGCCAGCAATGATCACACCCGGGGTCATCTTTTCCAGGCCAGGAAGCCACGGACCTTCCCCTCCGCGCACCGTCTCGACGCCATCCACGATCGCGATATCAATCGGCCGAATACCGTTCTGATCAACCAGAATGCGCGGAACGCGATAGCCCGGGTCGCGCGGCGAATCAGGGTGCAACTCGGCGTCTACTCCAGAGGGCGCAGGCGTCGTTCCGTTGTGCAGCACAGGGCCGCGCTCTTGCGTCGGCCGCTCGTTCCCGTTAGGTCCGCAGTCCCCACCATAGAGCGAGCAGGGCGTGTTACCGAAGTTGTTCTTCATCGTCATGGTCACGCCTGCAATCCAATGGTTCTTCAGCTTCGCCATGGAAGCGTATACGTCGCACTGATAGAACGCCGGGTTCAGGTGGTATGCCGGATAGGCGTACCCGCCCCAGGGCACCTTCATGCGCACATACTGCTTGTAGTTGCCCAGGTTCTGCACGTTTTCCCAAACCACCGGCACGCCCATGTTGTTAATCGCGTTTACGTCCAGGCCGTACCGTGCCCACAGCGAGAGATCCTGATCGGCCGGGAAGAAGCTTTCGATCATGCGAACGCGCCGCGCACCCGCCTTGGCGAACAGATGCACCGTCGCCGCCACCGTCTGCGCATTCGTCCGGGAAGGAAGCTCAGGCGTCAGCGGCCAGTTCTTCGGATTCCCCGTGAGATTCAGTTTGAGCGCAACGGTCTTCCCGCGCACCAACTTATCGAGGCCTCCGCTCTGGTC
>DASRRN010000398.1:0-20530 GCA_035695685.1 Acidobacteriaceae bacterium
CGCTGTAAACCCTCTGTTAGGGGATAGATCCGCGAGGCGCTTCGCTCAGGATGACGGTCTTGTGGGAGTTTTGAAAAACATTCCGGTTGGGTGTGCCAAAAATAAGAAAAATCAAAAAAGTCACAACCTCTCAGGATGACGACTTTGTTGGGGGGCTTGCAATACAGCTAGTTGGATATGCGGCAAGCACGAAAGATCTAAAAAGTCACAGGCTCTCAGGATGACGATTTTGTGGGAGTTTTGAAGAAAAACATCCCAAACACGTTAGCGCTTATGGGCCGCAGGCCCATGACCGCTCCGGCTTCGGTCTAAACTGCTTCTTCCAGGACGCTGCGCAGCACCGACGGTTCGACATTACCGCCGCTCATGACGGCGACCGTCTCCCGGGCTCGCGGCAATTGATCCCGATGGAAGAGCGCCGCTGCTAAAGCGACCGCGCCACTGGGCTCGGGGACGAGCCGGGCGGTAAAGATCATTTGCCGCATCGCCTCGCGAATCTCGGCTTCCGTCACGGTCACGATGTCGTCGACATACGCTTGGATGTGAGCAAAATTCAGCAAGCCCACACTTTGCGTTCTCAACCCATCCGCCGCAGTGCGGCTGGTCTGATCGCCAGTAAAAGCCACAATGCTACCGCCCTTGAAACTCTGCGCCGCATCGCAGGCAAGTTCCGGCTCGACCCCGATCACCCGCGCTTCGGGCCGGGTCAGCTTCACAGCCGCCGCGACTCCGCTGAGCAACCCGCCTCCGCCTACCGGCGATAGCACGAGCTCTACCTCCGGCCGATCGGCAACAATCTCCAAACCGCAGCTTCCCTGCCCGGCAATAATGTCGCGATCGTCGTACGGTGGAATGACGACATACCCGAATTCGGCGGCAAGTTCTTCTGCCTTAGCCTTGCGCTCTGCGCTGGCGGCGCCAACAGTAACAATCTCCGCGCCCAGTGCCTGGGTCGCTCTCACTTTCACCAGCGGCGCGTTCGACGGCATCACAATGACAGCTTTCGTGCCCAGCGTTCGCGCCGCGTAGGCTACTCCCTGAGCGTGGTTGCCACTGGAATAGGTGATCACGCCGCTAGCGCGATTCCGAGCAGACAATTGCACAATTTTGTTGAAGGCGCCGCGCAGCTTGAAACTGCCGATAGGCTGGAGCCCTTCAGCCTTGACCCAAAGCGCTGCGTCCCCCATGCGGACCAGCGGCGTGCGCGCGGCAACGCCGCGAAGCCGCTCCTGGGCTGCCTGCAGCTCGGGCAGCGTGACCAACACTTAAATTTCCAGAATAAGCGGCATGATCATGGGCCGGCGAGAAGTGTTCTTTTGGATATACCGTTTGAGGTCAAGACGGATCTTCTCTTTCATGACCCCGTAGTCAGCCTTCTCTTCGGCCGAAGAGTCATCCAGGGTACGGTTGACTATCTCCCGTGCCTGATCGCTGAGCGCGATCTCGCCGGTCACAAAGCCGCGGGTCACTACTTCCGGCGCACGCTCCACCTTGCCGGTGCGCTTGTTAATGGTGATGATGGCCAGCACGATGCCATCCTCGCTGAGGTGCTTGCGGTCCCGGATCACCAGATCTTCGACCACATCGGTGGTGGAACCGGCATCAATGCAAACCCTGCCGGCCGCGACTTTGCCTGTCTTCACAGCGGAGTTTGCGTCCACTTCAAGAATGTCGCCATCTTCGAGCAGCAACGCCTGCTCTACCACGCCGGTATTCTTTGCCAACTGGACATGCTTCTGCAGGTGACGGTAATCCCCATGGATAGGGATAAAGAATTTCGGCCGCAGCAGATTGATCATCAGCCGCATCTCTTCCTGGCTGCCGTGCCCGCTCACGTGGATCAGCCCTGATTCGCCATCGTCGTAGATCACGTTGGCCTCGCGCCGGCACAAGTGGTCGATCACGCGGTAAATGCTTTTCTCGTTACCGGGAATAACGCGGGAACTCAACACCACGGTGTCGCCGCGCTCGACGCGGGCATGCTTATGATTGTCGACCGCCGCCCGGGAAAGAGCCGACATCGGCTCCCCTTGCGTACCGCTGATCAGAATCATGATTTCAGAAGGTTGATAGTCGCGAATCTGCCCGGGATGAATCATTAACCCGCCGGGCAAAGTGAGATAGCCAAGATCTTGCGCGATCTCTGAGGATTCCACCATCGACCGGCCCACGATGGCCACTTTGCGGCAATGCGTCTGCGCCAACTCGAGGGCGATACGAATGCGGTAAATTGAGGAGGAGAAACAGCTGAAGAACAGCTTCTGTTTGGTGCGCGAGAAGACCTCATCCAGGCGTGGCTTCACCGCCCACTCGCTGGGGGTGTATCCAGCGCGATCAACGTTGGTCGAGTCCTGCAACAGAGCCAGCACGCCGCGCTTTCCGTACTCTGCGAAGCCGTGCAGGTCGAAGGGCTTGCCGTCCGGGGGTGAGAGGTCAATCTTGAAATCGCCGGTATGCACGATTACGCCGATTGGGGTCTCGATCGCCAGGGCGACGCAGTCCACCAGGCTGTGGGTGACGCGAATGGGCTCAACGGTGAAGGCGCCCAGATGAAACTTCTGCCGAGGCGTAATTTCGATCAACTCCGCGGCGTCGAGCAATTTGTGCTCTTCGAGCTTGCCTTCAACGTAGGCCAGGGTGAACTCGGTCGCATAAACCGGCACCTTCAATTCGCTCAGGATCCACGGCAACCCACCGATGTGATCCTCGTGGCCGTGAGTCAGGATGATGGCCCGAACATGCTGGCGGTTTTCGATGAGGTAGGTAATATCGGGGACAACAATGTCGACGCCCAACAATTCGGTCTCGGGAAACATGAGACCAGCATCGATGACGATGATGTCGTCCGCCCAGCGGAGCGCCAGGCAGTTCATTCCGAATTCGCCCAGACCACCCAGGGGGATGACTTGTAACTTACCTGAAGACATTAAAGTGTAATGCTACCACGCAGTGGTGGAGCATCTCTCCTATTCCGATTTAGGCATCAACCGGGGCAGGGTGCAGCTTTGCTTGACGGAAAAACTACATGAACATTCTCCAGTAAACCACCCAGGAGAGACCTCAGCGCAGGAGATCCTCGAGGGTGGAGCTAAGATCGGTCTTGTCATCGCGATACTTAACGATTACCGGTGTGTACAGGCTCAAACCCCATGCGGGGTTCGCACCGCGCTTCAGCTCTCTGGCCCCCGGCACCACGACTGCCCCTTCCGGAATGATGAGTGGTTCATTTTCAGATGCCCGGAGTACCTCGCCGCGGACGATATCGTAAACCGGCGTTCCCCGGGTCAGGATGGTCCCCGCAGCCAGCACCGCGCGCCGCCGCACCAACGTGCCCTCGTAGACCCCCGTGTTGCCGCCAATCAGTACATCGTCTTCAATAATTACTGGCGCGGCATTGACGGGTTCCAGCACGCCGCCGATCTGGGCTGCCGCGCTCAAGTGCACCCGCTTGCCGATCTGGGCACAGCTGCCTACCAGTGCGTGAGAATCGACCATCGTACCTTCGTCCACGTAGGCGCCGGCGTTCACATACATGGGTGGCATGCACACCACGCCGCGGGCGAGGAACGCGCCTTCACGGATAGTAGACCCGCCCGGTACCACGCGCACGGCTTGCTCCAACCCGAATCGGCGTGAAGGATAAGTGCTCTTGTCCACAAAAGAGAATTCATCGCCGCCCATCTGCACCAGCGTGCCCAGCCGGAAGCCCAGTAGAATACCCTGTTTGACCCAGGTGTTGACGCGCCAGCCCAGGGGGGTTGCAGGATCCGGCTCGGCGGCCCGCACCCGGCCGGCACTCAACGCGGCGCGCAGTTCAAGGAAGGCATCCATCGCCTTCTTGTCGCCGTTAGCGTCAGCTCCGGCGGAGAAATATCGTTCTATGTCGGCCTGTAGGGTCGTCGTTTCTGTCGTCATCCCTCTGTCCTGAATAAACTCTCTCCTGGCGGAGAGTGTTCAAATTTACGTCAGCAGACCTAGTTCTTCGGCCAGGGCCTTCAGTTTCTCCCGGGTTGCCGACGTCACAGGCACGATGGGCAGGCGATAGTTTTCCTGGATACGGCCCATCAAGGTCATCATGCACTTGACGGGTCCAGGACTCGGCTCCCAGAAGTTCGCTGTGATGAGCGGAAAGTAGCGCCGGTAAAGAGCCCGAGCAGTCGTCCAATCGTCCTGCAACGCCGCCGCAACCATGCGCGCCATCGGTCGCGGAATTTCATTCGATGCCACCGATACCAGCCCTGCTCCGCCCAGGGCAATCACGGGCAGAGTCATCAGGTCGTCGCCTGACAGAACGGCAAAGCTCGAGGGCAACCGATGAATCAGCTCGGCGATCTGCTGCAGGTTCCCGCTCGATTCCTTCACTCCCTGGATATTGGGCACATCCTCAGCCAGGCGCAGAATTGTTGCCGGTTCCAGATTGGCGCCAGTGCGGCTCGGAATGTTGTAGATCACCACCGGGCACGGAACCGCCTCGGCAATGGCGCGGAAGTGACGGTACTGGCCCTCCTGGCCCGGCTTGTTGTAGAACGGGTTCGCGGTGAGCAGACCGCTTACTCCCGGAATGGACGCGGCCTCGCCTGCCCGGGCGACCGCCTCGACGGTGGAATTGTGGGTGCATCCGGCCAGCACCGGAACCCGCCCCGCCGCGGTCTCGGTCACGATGCGGATCACCCGCAGCCATTCCTCATGGGTCAGCGTAGGTGTTTCGGCAGTGGTCCCGCATGCGACCAGGAAACGAATGCCGCTTTCTATCTGCCAATCCACCAGCTTGCTGAGCGTTTCCTCATCAAGGCCGCCATCGCCGCGAAAGGGAGTTACCAGTGCTGTGCCACAGCCGCTGAGGGTCATAACAAATGGAGTCTACTACCCAAGTTGGGGATAAATCTCCTTGAAGTCGTAGCAGCCTGTTTTGCCGCAGAGCCACTCCGCGGCCCGGACCGCGCCCTCGGCAAAACTGCGGCGGGAGATTGCCTCGTGCCGCAACTCAACCACATCGTCACCCAGCCTGGCAGTGATGGTATGCGTGCCGACCGCTTCGCCCTCACGATGCGAAACGATCTGAATCTTGAGCGTCGAATCCATTTCCAGGAGAGCCTGTTTGAGAGCTAGTGCTGTTCCTGAGGGCGCGTCCTTTTTGCTCTGATGGTGGGTTTCGCTGATGCTGATCTCGTATCCATGAACCAGGGGTACCAGTTGCCGGGCTAGCTGGTACATCACTTGTACACCTACGGAGAAGTTTGCACCGTACAGTAGCGCAGCATGTCGTCTTTCGCAGATGGCGCGCATTTCGTCCAGTTTGTCATACCATCCGGTGGTGCCCACGACCACGCGCGCCCCATTGGCGAAGCAGGCTCGCATATTGGGGATGACCGCCTGCGGCGTGGTGAAATCGATGACCGCGTCGAACTGGGCCAGCATTGGAGGGGTGAGAGCAGAGGCATTGCCATTCTCTTCTTCGCCGATGACCCGGACGCTGTGTCCTCGCTGACTGGCAACCTCCGCCACCACCTGCCCGGTCTTGCCCCGTCCCAGCACTAAGAAGATCATGGTTACAGATGCACGCTTTCCACCGTTTTTCTTGCGCTTACGTCGAAGATCTCGGGATCCGGATCGACAAAGAAGGCCGTGTGCAGGGATCGCACTGCCTCATCCACATCATCCTCGTCAATCATGAAGCTCATGTTGATTTCCGAGGCGCCCTGCGAAATCATACGCACGTTGATGTGCCGGACAGCATGAAAAACCTGGGCAGCGATGCCATTCTGACCGCGGATGTTACCGCCCACCATGCAAATCAGAGCCTTTCGCCCCTCGTAGGTCACGTCCGCCAGTTTGCTCAGCTCGGCGGCCAACTCTGGCAACTGCTCGTTGGAATCGACGGTTAGCGAAACGCTCACCTCCGAAGTAGACACCATATCCACAGCACATTTGTGCTTGTCGAAAACTTCGAACACGGCACGCAGGTATCCATGCGACATCAACATCCGGCTGGCCACCAGGTCGATGATCGTTAGCCGCCGCTTGGCCGCGATGGACTTGAAGGGGCTACGGCAATGGGTCGCGAGCGCGGTGATGCGGGTGCCTTCATTGTCCGGGTTGCGTGAGTTCAGTACCAGCACCGGAATATTCTTCTGCACCGCGGGCAGAATGGTCGCGGGATGAAGGACCTTGGCTCCAAAATACGCCAGCTCCGCAGCCTCTTCGAAACTGATGGTCTTGACGCGCAACGCATCAGGACAAACCCTGGGATCGGCGGTCATGATGCCGTCCACGTCGGTCCAGATTTCGATCGATTCGGCATCCATGCCGCCACCGACCAGCGCTGCGGTATAGTCCGATCCGCCACGTCCCAGGGTGGTAGTTACGCCCTCGAGTGTCGAACCGATAAAGCCACCCATGACTGGCACTTGCGCGCCATCGACCAATGGCTGCAGATGCTGGGCACACCGGGCCTCAATCAAGGCGCTATTGGGAGTCGCTTTGCCGTACTGGGCGTCGGTCACAATGCAGGTCCGTGCCTCGACATGAACTGCCGGAATGCCCTGATGGCAGAATACTTCGGCCACCATGCGGCTGGAGAGGCGCTCGCCAAAGCTCACCACCAGGTCGTTGGTCCTGGGGGTCAGTTCACCAACGGCGGAGAGCCCGCGCAAAATCTCGTCGATGGACTCGAACTCCTGCTGAATCCAGTTCTGCA
This sequence comes from Acidobacteriaceae bacterium, assembly GCA_035695685.1. Lineage (GTDB taxonomy): Bacteria > Acidobacteriota > Terriglobia > Terriglobales > Acidobacteriaceae > PALSA-350. Next base: position 6,698 of record DASRRN010000398.1, read on the forward strand.
GTTCGGCCCTGCGGTGTTCCGGGAGCAATAGAGCTGAAGTGTCGCAATGACGGTTACGCAGACGCGAGCTTATGGCCAACGCGCCGTTCCGATCTCCACGCCCTGCGGCCTTGGCTGCGGCCACCAGCTGGTCGGTGACTTTGGCCATAGCGCTGATCACGACTACCGGTTGTTGGCCCCGGGCCAGCCGGCCCTGGACAATTTTTGCGGTGCGGTTGATCGCCGCGTCATCTTCAACCGAAGTGCCGCCAAACTTCATCACCACCGGCTTCATGCGGGAACAGCCACGTGATCGCGGTTGGCAGCCGGTACGAGCTTGCCCTGCGCAGCCAGGAACTCACCATTCAATACCGCTGCGCCGGCTCCGCCTCGGATTGTATTGTGCGACAAGACGGTGAACTTCCAGTCAAACAGCGAGCATGGGCGCAGACGGCCGACCGTAGCGGACATGCCCTTGCCGCGCATGCGGTCCAACCGCGGCTGCGGCCGGTCATCTGCAGCACTCCATTCGACCGGCTGGTCAGGCGCGGTGGGCAGCGCGTAGCCGGCCAATGGCGCAAAATCGCTCCAGGCGGTAAGGATCTCCTCTCGCGTCGCCGGGGTCTTCAGCTTGATGCTGACACTCTCGGTGTGACCGTCTTCGACCGCAACCCGGTTGCAGTGGGCACTCACCCGGGCGTTCAGCGCGTCTACCCTGGTCCCGTTCAACTTGCCCAGCAGCTTCAGCGTCTCCGCCTCGAGCTTCTCTTCTTCGCCCTTGATGTAAGGAACGACATTCCCGAGGATATCGAGCGAAGGCACGCCCGGATAACCAGCGCCGCTGACGGCCTGCATGGTGCTGACAAAGACGCTCTCGAGGCCAAAGCGATCGGCCAGCGGCTTGAGAGCCAACACCAGGCCGATGGCGCTGCAGTTCGGGTTGGTCACGATGTAGCCACCGGATTGCTTGCGCCAGCTCTGCGTCTCAAGCAGGTTCAAGTGTTCCGGGTTGACTTCTGGAATGACCAGTGGAACATCTGCCTGCATGCGAAAGGCGCTCGAGTTCGAAATCACAGCGCAACCGGCTGCGGCAAATTTCGGCTCCAGTTCGCGCGCGATGTCGGTGTCGAGTGCAGCAAAAATCACGCCAGGTGCTCCCTCAGGAGAGGCCGGCGAAACCGTCATTTCGGCGATCCGGGTGGGGAGCGGAGTCTCCAGCTTCCATTTCATCGCTTCGCCGTAAGTTTTGCCGCTGGATCTGTCGCTGGCTGCAAGCCACACGATTTCAAACCATGGATGCTGCTCCAGCAGCTGGATGAAGCGCTGACCGATAACTCCGGTGGCGCCAAGGATGCCAATCTTGTGTCGTTTCTGCATTGTCTTCCAGAATATTATGGTTAATTTTAGACTATTCTTACCCTTCGGACCGCTGACAGCATCTGCCCGGTCAATGCCGAACGATACGGGCCCAACAACTTTGGGTAACCTCGGGCTGGGTACAAACGATATGGGGTACCAGTGTTTTCCGCTCTGGAGGCTATAACGCAGCGAGAATGGCGCCGGTAAACGCCTTGGTGCCGCTGGTTCCACCCACATCGCGCGTCAGCGCCTTCTTCTCGATGTAAACCTTCTCGAGCGCCGATTGCACCCGGTCAGCGGTGTCGGCTTCCCCGATATAACGCAGCATGAGAATGGCCGACTGGAGCAGCGCCGTAGGGTTGGCAATATCCTTACCCGCAATGTCAGGCGCCGAGCCGTGCACCGCTTCGAAGATGGCGCACTCAGTACCTAGATTAGCGCCGGGGACCAAGCCCAGGCCGCCCACAAAGGCAGCGCACAGGTCACTGACAATATCGCCGTACAGGTTTTCGGTGAGCAGGGTGTCATATTGATATGGGTTCATGACCAACTGCATGCAGGTGTTGTCGACGATGTGCTCGCCGTAGGTGATCTCGGGGTAGCCCTTGGCTACCTCACGCGCGCAGCGCAGGAAGAGGCCATCGGACATTTTCATGATGTTTGCTTTATGGATGGCGTGGATTTTGTGGCGCTTGAACTTGCGCGCATATTCAAAGGCAAATTTCGAGATGCGGGTGGAGCCCTTTTCAGTGACGATCTTCAGCGACTCCACCACTCCGGGCACCACTTCATGCTCCAAGCCCACATACTCGCCTTCCGTGTTCTCGCGCACGATGATCAGGTCAACACCCGGGTAGCGGGTATCCATTCCGGGCAGGTTCTTGATCGGCCGAAAGTTGGCAAATAGTTCAAACTTCTTGCGCAGGTGCACATTGATGGATGCGAAACCGCCGGCGATCGGCGTGGCTACCGGACCTTTCAATCCCAAGTGATTTCGCTCGATGGAGTGGTACACGTCCTGGGGAATGTACTCGTGATATTTCTCATAGGCGTTGGCGCCCACCAGGAACGGCTCCCAGGCGAACCTGGCACCGGTTCCCTCGATGGCCGCTTCGAGAACGCGCACCACGGCATCAGTCACCTCTGGCCCTATGCCGTCGCCGGCGAGCAGGGTGACGGTGTGTGTTCTCTCCTGTGGGCTTGATGCCATTCTCTCTCCCTCGGCGCTTATCGCTTGCCGGTTTTGGATGCTTCCCTGGTGTTAAGCAACTGTTCCAGCTCTTCCTTGAACTCGCGTACATCTTTAAAATCCCGGTAAACGCTGGCGAAACGAATGTAGGCGACCTTATCGATAGTCCGTAGATGATTCATGATGAGCTCGCCGATTTGATTGGTGGTTCGTTCGCGTTCCGGGGAATCCACCAGAAAGGCCTCCGTCTCATCCACGATTGCCTCCAGCTTGGCGGCAGAAACGGGGCGCTTTTCGCAAGCCCGGAGCAAACCACTGAGCACCTTTTGGCGCTCAAATTTTTCCCGGCGGCCGTCTTTTTTCACCACCATGTAGGGGATTTCGTCGATGCGCTCATAAGTAGTGAAGCGCTTGTTGCAACCCTCGCATTCGCGACGACGGCGGATTGAGTCCGCTTCTTTGCTTTCGCGCGAATCCACCACTCGATCCTGCGCGAAACCACAATATGGGCATTTCATCAGTAGCTAAATTCTAGCAGTCATAGATTGTTCGAAAGTACACCAGGTTGCGGGCGGCCACACATCTCGACGAAGGGCACAGCTTCAGCCGTGCCGTAAATTTCTTTGGACAAATCGGCTTTAGCCGCTGAGTTACGGCTTTTTCCCGACGTGCAGAAGGACATTAGGATCGGAAAATCGTACCTCAGGGGCTAAAGAGTTTGCGTGAGAACCGGAAGAACGCGCAGGCTCACTCCGCGATGCTGAGTGGAACGCGTTGCCCACAGGGGCTAGTGCGAGAACCGGGATTTAGGAATCTAGTCCCGAAGGGACGGCTGAACTTAGCCCAGGACGCTAGTCCTGGGTACATCAAGAAACAAGATTGAGCCCCGCAGGGACGGCTGAAGGAGGATTGGGTCGCGGTCCTTTTTCAGCCGTCCCTGCGGGACTGGGTCGTCCATTCAAAGCCAACCCAGGACTAGCGTCCTGGGCTAAGTTCAGCCGTCCCTTCGGGACTAAATTCATTAAATCCCGAGTTCTCACACACCCTCTAAAGCCCATCGTTTGTTCCTATGCATGTACGGGCTAAACAGGCTGCGGAAAAAGGTCGAACAGGGGGCGAAACCCCTCCCCTCAGCGGCTAAAGCCGGATCTGTTTTCAATCTTTTACGGACGGCCTGAAGGCCGTCCCCTTCAAAGAATTCGGTTTTTCCGCAGCCTGTAAAGCCCTCATGAGCCCTGGCTGATACGGCACGGCTGAAGCCGTGCCCTTCGTCGAGATATGATGCGCACCGGGGTTTGTTGTTAGGAAAGGGTTCACTCGGGTTTGTCATTAGGAAAGGTCGGACAAGCTACACTTCGCTGACCGCGGGCCTCTGCTCCGCGTCGTCATGACCGAACTCTTCCGATTGTTCGGATATCTTCTTGAGTGAAACGTGCTCCACCCGGGCCCAGATCAAGCCCACAGGTACGACACACATAAAGGTCACGATCAGCAGCATAGTGCCGCAGGCAAGGGCGGGCTCAAACTGCACGTGAAATACTTGCTGCATCACGCCGGTGGTAACGCCAATCTGGGTAAACCATCCGATCACCGGCAGTTGGACCACCGACCCAACCATGCTTGCGGCCATCAACACCAGGCAGCGAGCCAGAGTCATCGCCGACAACTCGGGCGAGAGCACGAACGCCCGGGTAGTTTCAAGATAAGCCGCGGTGATCAAGCCCCACATGAGGAGCGAAAGACCGAGAGCGCGGAAAAAGTCACCCAGGGTAGCAATGGAATCGAGACCGTCGCGAAAGGCGCGAATCTTGGTTCCCGCCGATGCGCCAAGCGCCGGCGAGATAGAACCCAGGGTCTTTTCCGCGAAACCGGCCATGGCTCTGCCCGAAGCACGAACGCTGATGGCGAAGGTGGCCAGGGCAATGGTCAGTGCCAGACCGCCTAAGGCTGCGTGTTGTAAGGCCTCGTGATGGGGCAGTGTCGCGCGATCCGGCGCCAGCAACAAAGCGCCCGAAAAGATCAACGCCATTGCGCCGAGATCGAACATCCGCTCCACGGTGTAAACCGCAATCTGCGAACTCAACGGCAAATTGGTTCTCCGCGAGACCAGATAAGGACGGACCAGATCCGCCAGACGGCCGAACAAAGCGACGCCGGTGAAACCAATCACCTGTGACCCCAGCAGAGAAAATGAACCAACTTTCTTCTGCGGCTTAATCAAGACCGCCCAGCGCGCTGCGCGCAGCCAGTAGCAGAAAACCACAAGGGCTATTCCGAAAACGATGCGACGCCAATCCACATGCTGCACTTGATCGCGAAAAACCTTCCACTGAAAGTGGACCCGCGTGTGGATCAGCCACACCAGCGCCCCCAGGAGAATCGCTCCCACGAGGTACATGATCCAGGAATGCTTTTTCACGTGCGACTCCAAAATGCGACGCGCTGGGTTGAGAGGGTTTATCGGCTGGGCGGCATAGAGGAGAGAGCGGCGGTGCCGGCCGGGTGCAACCTCTCCCACTGCTTTCTGCTGTTGAACTCGCGGATCACTCGTGCCACATAAACGCGGGTTTCGCGATAAGGGGGCACACCGTGATATTTATCCACCGCGGCCGGCCCGGCGTTATAGGCAGCCAGCGCCAAGGCCAGATGATCGTGATACCTCAGCAGCAGAGCGTCAAGATAGGCCGTACCACCATTAATGTTCTCATCCGCGTGGAAGCTGTTGGTCACGCCTAATTGCGCCGCGGTTCCGGGCATTAACTGCATCAGGCCCTGAGCCCCGGCCCGGCTCACCGCGAGGATATTCCCGCCGCTCTCTGCCCGCACCACACTCGCCAGCAGATCTACGTCCAGGTTATGATTTGCCCCGGCCTTGGCTATCAACTGGTGCACATCGGCATCGGTAAGCTTCGGCTCCGGTGCCGATATGGGGACAGTCAGCGGAGGCGGATCCGGAACCGCGTCCACCGAGGCTATCTCCGCAGCATCCACTTCGACGAAATTGCCGCTGTCCCGGCTGGTAAAGAGCCGCACCCTATCTCCAGCCTGCTCGCGGTGATCGCACAAGAGATTGAAACCATTTTTCAAAGTGATCTCTTCAGCGGCCTGCAGTGCGGGCACAGTCCCCAGCAAAGCGAGGACCCCGAGCCAACTCGCGAAGATGGACATTTTGCTCACTGGGCAAACTGTACCACGGGGCTGCCGGCTATCACTTCTTCTCCATTACCTTCGATATCTTGCATCGAATCTGCCTGGCGCAGTACCTCTTCGACGGCCAGGGCCACGCCGTCCTCATCATTAGACGCGGTAAGTTCCCAACCGCAGCGCCGGGCCAGAGCACGAACCTCGTCGCTCGCATTAGCCATTACGACAGCGCGCCCGGCATATTCCAGCATTTCTAAATCATTAAGATTGTCGCCGATGGCCATGATCTGCGAGCGCTTCAGGCCGCGAATTTGGGCCAGGCTATCCAGCGCCGCTCCTTTGGAGCACCCAGGCGGCAAAAGATCGAGGATACTCAGGTTGCGCGCTGGGTATTCGGTCCGATGCGTGGCAATCTGCCCCGCCACCTCGCTCAGCAACAGCTGCTTTTCGGCCGCCACCATTTCCGCAACAGTGCCACAAATCATCCCCTGGATGGGTTCCTCACCCCCATCGAAAGCTCGCTCGATGGGCTGGACCTGGACCAGGTAGGGCCGATTTGCCTCTACCCACCGGTCGATGCGCGCATGCAACTGTTGCAGGCTTTCAATCACCAGGGCGCCTGCCCCGTCGCGGTCAAAGGTGAAGACCAGGGTGCCGTGGCCGCGCAACTCAATACACAGCCGGCGGGCGGTCTCCACGGGCAGAAAACGGCGATCCAGCAACTCTCCGTCAAAACCGCGAACAACGGCTCCATTGGAGGAGATCATGACCGAATTCTCGCTCAGGCCAACCTGAGCTATCAGGGGCATCGCGAAGGCCTGCCGGCGTCCGGTGGAAATGACTATTTCAATGCCGGCGGCTTCGGCCGCTTGTAGGGCCGCACAGTTCCGGGCGCTAATTCTGGGGCCGGTGGAAGGCATGAGAGTGCCGTCGATATCGATCGCAATTAGCTGTATGCTCACCCCTGTATTTTACCTGTTCCGGCTCTCGCCGCCGGGAATGTCTCGAAATGGGAACCCCTCAAATATCATAGGTTTATGCCTTCGATTGCCTATCTGGAATGCTCCCGCTGTCACGCCCATATCTCTGCTGAACGCCCCCAAACCGTTTGCCCTCAGTGTGGTGGGGCACTCTTTGTCCGTTATGATATGGCTGCCTTACGGCGATCTACGTCCCGGGACGACATTCAGGCCCGTGCCGCCACCGCCAACACCTCCCTGGGCATGTGGCGTTATGCCGGAGTTCTGCCGGAGGTAGACCCCGTCACGCTCGGCGAAGGCTTCACGCCGATGCTGCGCAGCCGCCGTTACCCCAACCTGTTCCTCAAGGAAGAGGCGGCCAACCCCACCGGCACATTCAAGGCGCGAGGGCTCTCCCTGGCTGTCTCCATGGCGCGCCATTATGGGCTAAGAAAGCTCGCCGTACCATCGGCTGGAAACGCCGCCGGCGCTTTGGCTGCCTATGCTGCCGCCGCTGGGATTGCGGCCCATATCTTTATGCCTCGAGATGTCCCTCTGGCCAACTATCTGGAAGCCGTGGCTTATGGTGCGCACGTGACCTTGGTAGACGGACTGATTTCCGATTGCGCCCGCATGGTCGCTGAGCGGAAGGATGCAGAGGGCTGGTTCGACATTTCCAGCCTGAAGGAGCCATTTCGCGTAGAGGGCAAAAAAACCATGGGCTATGAGTTGGTGGAGCAATCGGGCTGGCGGTACCCCGACGCAGTCTTTTATCCCACTGGGGGAGGAGTTGGATTGATCGGGATGTGGAAGGCCTTCGAGGAGATGGAAGCCCTGAGTTGGGTAACGGGAAAGAGGCCGAAGATGATTGCCGTGCAGGCCTCTGGTTGTGCTCCGGTAGCCAGGGCATTCCGTGAGGGCAAGCCTGCCTCGGAGATGTGGCCGAATGCGACCACATTCGCGTCCGGCCTGCGTGTCCCCAAGCCTTACGGGGACGCGCTTATCCTCGACATTGTCCGGCAATCGGGAGGGCTTGTACTGGACTTCCATGATCAGCAGATCCTGGCGTCACTGCTTGATTGGGCTGGTCAGGAGGGGGTTTTGCTCTCCCCAGAGGGAGCAGCGGCCACCGCGGCCTACGATCATCTGCTCGCCGGCGGGTGGCTGTCGGCTGAGGACAGGGTGGTAATTTTCAATACCGGATCTGGTCTCAAATACGCGGACGTAATCGCTGACGCGATGCATCTGGCATTGCCGGCACAGGCGAAAGACGGACGTGAAGTGGATCATCGTGGAGTTGTCTTGCCGCCGAGGCATCGCGCGGGCGGGATCATTACTCCGCAGTAAACGCGGTCGCAGCGGGCACCCGCTGGCTGAGGTTAAGAGGATCTTAGCCTATCGCTTGCCGATGAAAAGAAGAATACCACCGCCGAGGACAGCAACAACACCAAGGATGGGCGGTAATGGCACCGTTTTAGTTTCTTTTCTCGATGCCTGAATCGGACCCAGATCAACCACCTTCTTCTCGTGGGTGTAAGTGAATCCCCCGTATGCCAGCGCGAGAATACCCAGGACGATCAGTACTATCCCTAAGGCTTTCATTCGTACCTTTCCTGATGCCTAAGGGATGCCGAATTCTCCAGGTGAGTTGTTCTTTAAGTCAAAGCGAGCGACGAAAGGCGCGGAGCGAGCGAGCTTATGTGCTTGATTGTGACTGAGTTGCCTTCGGTGTAATAGAACGCGATGGCGATCAAAAGGAGCACAGCCAGCAGCGCAATCACCACTACCACGTGGCGCAGCATCTCTTTCTTATGCCTCTGGGCCTCGGTCGGCTTCAGCACCACGGCGCACCTGATGGGCTCGCCCATATCGGCATGATGCCCGTGTTTTACATCTGCCATCATCGGAACCTGCATTGGGCGCCCTCCTTTCCAACTACTTAATAGACGGACGCAGCAGCCCAGAGGTTGTTTAGGCTCCAGGAACGGAAGTTCCGTTGGAGTAACGTCGCAAACGGTAACTCGATGATTGCTCTAGAATAGAGGGGTGAAGGAAGAGTTAACAGAACTAGCGCCGTCGGGCGCAATCGGGGCTGCCTGCGCTGTGCAGGAGCCGCGACCGCGTATCGGCTTTGTGAGCCTGGGCTGCCCCAAAAATCTGGTCGACAGCGAAGTCATGATGGGCTTGCTTGACCGGGCGGGTGCGGAGATTACCAATCGCCCGGAGACGGCAGACATCTTGGTGGTAAACACCTGCTCTTTCATCGACAAAGCGAAACAGGAGTCGATCGATACGATTCTCCAGATGGCCGAGCACAAGGTGTCGGGCAAGGCACGCAAACTGATCGTGGCCGGCTGCCTGGTGGAACGCTATCGCGACGAAATCCGCAAGAACATGCCAGAAGTGGATGCGGTGGTCGGGACCGGAGAGTTGGAGGCCATTTTGGCCGCCTCTGGCCTAAACCAGTCGATGAACCAGCCGATGGCCCCGGCGGCGCCACCTCAGCTTTTTTCCATCCTCCCCAGCAGCTCTTCCCGGCCCGAAGGTGATCTGCGCGAGTCCCAGGGCCGTTTCGCGCGGCAGCAGTGGGAGGGCGCACAGGCAAAGCTTCCCCAGTACCTTTACGACCACACCACGCCGCGCCTGCTGGCGACCCAGAAATCTTCGGCCTATATCAAAATCGCTGAAGGCTGCGACCATCCCTGCAGTTTCTGCGTTATTCCCAATCTTCGGGGCAAATTTCGCTCGCGGCGGTTCGCATCGGTGGTCGCCGAGGCCGAACAACTGGTCGCCCAGGGGGTGCGTGAACTCACGCTGATCGGTCAGGATACGACCTGTTACGGTGAGGATCTGGGCATGAAGGATGGGCTGGCGCAATTGCTCGATAGCGTCGCCAGGATTCCCGATCTAAAGTGGTTGCGTTTCCTGTACGCCTATCCCAACAAGATCACTGGGCGCCTGCTTGAAACCATCGCCCGGCACGACAACATCTGCAAATACCTGGATATGCCTCTGCAGCATGCCTCGGCGCCGGTGTTAAAGAGCATGCGCCGGGGTGGCAACGCCGACATCTTTCTCAAGACGATCGAGCGCGTGCGCTCCGCCGTGCCCGGTGTTGCGATTCGGAGCACGTTCATTACCGGTTTCCCGGGCGAAACCGAAGCCGACTTTGCCGTGCTCGGCGATTTCATCGGCGCCGCCCAGCTCGACTGGCTGGGCGTCTTCAGTTACTCCGACGAGGAAGGCTCAGGGGCCTTCCAACTGGGAGACAAGGTGCCGGCACGGACCATCGAGGCACGTCGCCGCTCCCTCATGCGCCAGCAACAATCGATCAGCCGGAAATCCAGAGCCCGCCAGGTAGGCCGTCGCTTCGAGCTACTGATCGAAGGGCCGTCTGAAGAAACTCCCCTCTTGTGGGAGGGCCGTACCGAGCATCAGGCTCCGGAAATCGATGGCAAGGTCTATATCAACGACTTTGGGCCGTTCGATGAAGTGAACCCAGGGCAGTTTTACCAATGCGAGATCACCGAATCGCAGGATTACGACCTGGTAGGCAGGATTATTCTGTAAAGGAACGTTGTGATGAACCAACGGGCGAAAAAAATGAAAAGCCTGCGCTGTCCGACTTGCGGGAATATCGTCACCGCCAAAGATGAGGATTTCCCCTTCTGCAGCGACCATTGCAAGACCATCGACCTGGGAAAATGGGCCAGCGGAGTCTACCGGATCTCTTCTCCCGTGCTTGATCCCGAGTTGCTGGAGGAGATTGAAGGGATGCGGCCGCGCTCGTCCGGCGATGAGTGAGCCGGTCCAGGCAGGAAAAACTGCGTGGGCCTGGACAGTAGGAACTTTTCTGGGCGCCGGGCGGCTGCGGCCTGGTCCGGGTACCTGGGGGTCGGCCGCGGCCGCTTTGCTTTGGCTGGCGGTGGCCATGGGCCTGCATCTAGCTCCAGCGCCCATGGGGTGGCTTACGGTGGCGGCTGCATTTGGCGCCATCGCCATCGGCATCCCGGCAGCTACTATTGTGGAGCGAGAAAGCGAACATCCGGATCCGGGACACGTGGTGATTGATGAGGTCGCCGGCCAGTGGATTGCGCTGATCTATTCGCGGGTAAACTTGAGTCACTTGCTAGCCGGCTTTCTATTTTTCCGTCTATTCGACATCATGAAACCATGGCCTGCCAGGCAGCTGGAGAGCATGCCTGCGGGCTGGGGAATCATGCTCGATGATGTGGCTGCGGGCGTGTATGCTTTGCTCTTGATGCTGGCGCTGCAACACTGGATTGGCTGAGGCCCTTCCGTTTTGCATCGAATGAATTAAACCCACAGGCGTTTTTGCTTATGGCGTGTACGAAGTAGCTGATCTCGGTGCGGCTTTTCCTCAAGAAAAGACGCAGTTCGCTATGCTGCCAAGGAAACGTAGAAGCAAAAATGCCCAAGCGTTCAGGACTCAGCCGATGCGATTCTCAAAGGAGTCACCCATTCCGAACTCGCCCAGGATCGATTCCGCCGTGCCCGATGCAGCGCTTCCGGGTGGTGAAATCGAGGTTCGAGGAACACAGCTGGGCGCGGTGCGCTCGCGTCCACCGGTGGCGGTGTTGGACGGGATCGTTGCTCCGGTGCTGCTCAGCCGTTCGAACCGGATGATCGTCCGTATTCCCGACGATGTGCAAACCGGGAGACTTGAGGTTCGGCAGAACGGACAATCCAGCAACACCATCCGGCTCAAGATCGCTCGCCTGATCACTGGGAACTTGCACCCAGTCGGCAATCCGGCAGTGGACGCGGAAGGAAACATCTATTCCACCGATTCCGGTCCACGCGGGCAAAAGACCGCAGTTTCGGTCTATCGCATCACGCCTACGGGAGAGATGCAACCCTTCGTGAGCGGGATCACCAATGCCACCGGCCTGGCGCTCGACGCCGAGGGATATCTTTACGTTTCCTCGCGGCTGGATGGCACCGTGCACCGCGTTTCTCCTCAGGGCGCGTCCTCGGTGTATGCCGAAGGAATGGGTATTGCTACCGGGATTGCGTTCGATTCCGCCGGCAACCTCTACGTGGGCGATCGCAGCGGAACCATCTTCAAGATTGCCCAGGATCGGCAGATTTTCGTCTTTGCCACCCTGGAACCCAGTATCGCCGCCTACCATCTGGCCTTTGGCCTGGATGGAACGCTTTTTGTTGCCGCTCCCAGCACCTCCAGCTACGACTCGATCTATGCCATTGATCATGCCGGTGTCGTGCGGGTCTATTACCGGGGGCTCGGCCGTCCGCAGGGACTGGCATTCGACGTCGCCGGCAACTTGTACGTCTCTGCTTCCTTCCACGGTACGCGCGGCATCGCCTGCATTACTCCGTCGGGAGAAGCCTCCGTGGTGCTTGCCGGTTCCGGTATCGTTGGTCTCGCTTTCGTCCCCGGCGGCAATGCGATCCTGGCTGCTAATGGCGCCGTCTATGATGTACCGTTGGGCATCGAAGGTGTGCGCCTGTTCTAGAGGATCCAAGTAAGAATGAATTGTGAAATCATTGCAGTCGGTTCAGAACTGCTCACGCCTTACCGGCAAGACACCAACTCTCTCTTCCTTACCGACCGGCTGTTGCAGCTTGGGGTAAACGTAACTTTCAAAACCATTGTTGGCGATCGGTTAGCGCATCTCGCTAACGCAATTCGGATTGCTCTGGGCCGCACCGATATCGTGATCACCATGGGTGGACTGGGCCCCACGGAAGATGATCTGACACGCCAGGCAGTGTCTGAAGCGCTGGGCATTCGCCTGCGCCGCAATCCGGACATTGTCGGCGCCCTTTATGCGCGCTTCGCCACCCGGCGGTTGCACATGACGGACAACAACGCCCGCCAGGCGGATGTGCTCGACGGGTCGGTGATTCTCGAAAACGACCGGGGCACTGCGCCCGGTCAATGGCTGGACACCATTTATGAAGCACATCGCAAACTGGTGATTCTGCTGCCGGGCCCACCCACCGAAGTAAAGGCCATGTTTGACGCGCAGTGCATGGACCGGTTGCGAGTTGTGGTTCCCAGGCGAACCATCGCCATGCGTACTTTGAAGGCTGCCATGATCGGGGAGTCGCAGGCCGACGCGCGCATCGCACCGATTTACACCAAATACAAGGATGTGGACACCACGATCCTCGCCCATACTGGCGACATCACGCTCAACTTGATCTGCTCCAAGGGCAACCAGGAGACCGCACAGGCAAGAGTGGATGAGCTGGCGGGCAGAATCGAAGAAGAACTGGAAGAATTCATCTACTCTGCGCAGGCCGAGTCGCTGGAACAGATTGTTCTGTATTACCTGGGCATGCGTGCGGCCACGCTGGCAGTGGCGGAAAGTTGCACCGGAGGTCTGGTGTCGGAGCGTTTGACCAGCATCAGCGGCAGTTCGCGATCGTTTCTGGGCGGAGCGGTGGTTTACAGCGATCAACTCAAAACTCAGTTCGCCGGGGTTCCCCCGTCCATGATCGAGTCCCATGGGGCCGTCAGCAAGGAGGTTGCGGGAGCACTGGCGGAAGGCATTCGGCGGAAGACGTCTGCGACTCTTGGCCTGGGTGTCACCGGGATCGCGGGTCCCGGCGGCGGGTCGGAAGAGAAGCCGGTAGGCCTGGTATACGTCGCGGTTACCGATGGCAAGGAGACGGATGTGGTGGAACGACGCTTTGGCGGCGATCGGGAACACATTCGCGCCTGGACCAGCCAGCAGGCGCTCGATCTGGTTCGCCGCCGGTTGAAATAGGGATCCATGGAACCTTCGCTCTTCCCGGCAACAAACAAGCTTGAAGGGTGGAATCGAAGGGAGCCCCAGCCTGCCCCGGCTTGCCGTGGGGTCTCGCTTTTGAGACCTGGGATCCGTGCAATCGATCCCCGATCGAAACCCCACCCTCCCCTCTTGTCATCTCGAGAGCCTGTGGCTTTTTCGATCTTCTCGTGTTTTTTGCACCCGACCAGATGTTTTTCGACCCCTCCTCAAAGCCGTCATCCTGAGAGCCTGTGACTTTTTCGATCCTTTCGGTTTCTTTGCTCTCGACCAGATGTTTTTCAGTCCCCTCAAGAAAAGCGTCATCCTGAGCGAAGCGCCTCGCATCTATCGCATAACAGAGGGTGTTATGGCGCGGAGTCGAAGGACCCCAGCGATGCCTGTTGGCAGATGCTCTTCGGGGCTTTCCGGCCACAGACTACAG
>DASRRN010000399.1:0-12300 GCA_035695685.1 Acidobacteriaceae bacterium
AGGATCCGGGCTGTGTCGGCCACCTGAAGCAGCGTGGCGCGTTGCGTGTAGAGATGATGGGCCTGGGCGAGAATAACGAAAGCTGCGCCATATTTCAGGGAAATCTCTGCCCACAATAGCCAGGCAACGCGACCATCCAACGAATTATGTAACTCGTAGAGCAGGATGCTGGCGGTACATGCAAGGGCAATGCAAGCAAAATCGAGCAACGCGGGAATTGCGACGCCGATCGCGCTCCTTAGCATAACAAGGGGCTGAGTCAGAGCCCAGGGAGAACGGAGTCCCATCCGTTCCGCTGCCGGTAAAGTAAAATCCGTCGCCATTCACTACCACCTGTGGTTTCAGTAAACTTCGATCAACTGCTGCGTACCCGTGAGTTCGCCATTCTCAGCTGCCCAAGGCCGAAAGGTAATCCGAATTAACCTACTTATCCAAGAGAGTTAATCCCCTATGAAAGTTAATCCCCCATGTTCGATAACCCGTTTTTTGTTGTTACCAATAATTTCTCCAAATACACAATGATCGGTGGCAATGGATGTTAGTTGAGTATCTTGGTTTGCGGCATGAGAAGAGGTTACTCGCAATGATCTAAAGCCAAACGGTGACAGACTCTCCAGTGGAAATCAACGTTAGTTTGAGAGAAGTTAGAGCTGCAAATTCATAGTGTGCCGTTTTGGAGCGCGTGAGTGTTCTATTATCGGGCGTCTTAGTTACTCGTGCTGTCTTATCAAAATTACTGGCTTGACAGGGACCGAGATAGGAAGTGCTGAAAATACTTATCTCTTCAGAAACGCTTGTGCCCGTGACAGAAACAACGGATTGGCGCGAGAGAGATTTCGGCCGATGGAGAATACATTGAGATTCCTGGGAAGAGGTTGATGCGCGATCAGCTGCGAACCCGGCTGGCCAAGAACGCCGGCTGGATGTTCCTTGGTCAGGGAGTTAGCTTCGCTGTGCAGGCAGCTTACTTTATCCTGCTCGCCAGGTTGCTTGGCGCCGACCAATATGGGATCTTTGTGGGCGCCGCGGCTGCCGTCTCGTTACTTAGCCAGTACAGCACGCTCGGCTCGGGCCTGGTTCTGGTACGCCAGGTGAGCCGCCATAACGGCGAGTTCCCGCAGTATTGGGGCAATGTGCTGGTTACTACACTCAGCGTTGGTTTGCTGGTCATTTTGACCCTCGCGCGGCTCGGGAATTGGATGGTGGGGCCGGCCAGCGCATCGGTCATTGTGCTGGTCGCGGTGGGTGAGTGCACCTGCACGCGTATCGCCGAGGTTGGCGGCCAGGCGTTTCAGGCTTTTGAGCAGCTCAAGCTCACCGCCCTACTCACGTCGATCACCAGCGTCGCGCGGCTGCTGGCCGCCGCAGGCATGGTGCTCGTTCTGCGCCATGCAACCGTGCGCCAATGGGTCATCGCTTCGCTCTGCGTCTCCTGCCTTTCCGCCATGGTAGCGCTGGTGCTGGTCACCACACGTCTGGGCTGGCCCAGGTTCAACTTTCGCCTGCTGCGGGAACGAGCCCTGGAAGGCATCGGTTTCTCCATCGCGGCCAGCACCACCTCGGTTTACAACGACATCGATAAGGCCATGCTCAGCCGCTACGGCATGCTGGCCGCAAATGGGATTTACAGCATGGCCTATCGAGTCATCGACATGAGCTGCACCCCCATCCGCGCGCTCCAATCCGCGGCGTTCCCGCGTTTCTGCCAGGCCGGCCGGAAGGGCGCTCGAGGCTCCAGCGCTTTCACTCGCAAACTGCTGGGCAAGACATTACCCTGGGGCCTGCTAGCATCAGCGGCCATGTTTCTGGCTGCGCCCCTGATTCCTCACGTCGTCGGCCGGGGCTTCGCCAACAGCGTTCCCGCGCTGCAGTGGCTCTGCCTGTTGCCGGTATTTCGCAGCCTCCACCTGGGTGCCGGAGACACGCTTACCGGGGCAGGCTACCAGCGTTATCGCACCGCTGCGCAGCTCGGAGCCGCCGGGCTGAATTTCGGCCTTAACCTCTGGCTGATACCGGCCTATTCCTGGCGCGGAGCGGCCTGGGCAAGCCTGCTCACCGACGGTGGTCTCGCCGCCGCCAACTGGATTATTCTCGGCTTGTTGATCCGCTGGGAAGGCAAACCTTGCCTCGAGCATCAAGTTGCCGCTACCTAGCCCCACCCACAAACCGACCGCAGATCCTCGTTTCCCCGAATTCCTATCTCGTGGCGCCACCGGTGACCACGATTACACCCTTCCGCGAGGAAAGGGCGCATGAAGCTTGCTTCATCCGGCAAGCTCAACAGAAACCTCGGCAGAACATGGAAATCAGCCGTTTCGCCCCCGCCCCGGCCTGCGTTTCGGACGGGCGAGGAGGATCAGTATGATATGGGGATGCTTTTCAGGAAAGGTTGCACTCGATGCGCACACCCTTGATCACGGCGGCACTCCTTCTCCTCAGTGTCTGCGCAAACGGCCAGAGCGTGCAGCAGAAAGCGGCTCAAAAAACCCTGGCGCGTAAGGCGCAGACGGAGTGTGATGCTCAGACAGGCAGAGTCGCCCGGACATTTACGGCCGTGGTTAAAGAAACGCGGGTATATTCTGTTTTTTATTCGCCCAAGTATACGAAATGCCTGGCGGCAGTTTACCTTCCGATCAACAAAGAACTCATCGCGGCCAGCATCATCAATCTGGATCCTGCGGGGGGAGCGCAACATATCGTTTGGGAAAACCTGTTTGGGAAGCCGTTCGATGCCATCTCGGAACTTGATCGGCAGATCGATAAGCTAGGCAAATGAAATAGGCCTCGCGGCGTGTTGAATACCAAACAAATTTCCGGGTTCGCACTGACGGCTGTCTGCCTGGCCGCACTCTTGCTGGGTATTGTCTGGAACCTGCTCTTCGCGATTGCCGACCTTTCCGCCCGCCGGAATCAGACAGACGGTACTCACCTGGCCATGCGCCTGGTGCCCGCAAACGGAGCCTATCCGGCACAACTGGCCGATCAGGTCTATGCCAGCGATCCGGCAGCGGCGAAATCGTTGCTGCAGAGGGCGGTAAGACTTAACCGCTATAACGCATCGAGCTGGATCCAACTGGGACTTCTATTCGAGGCGGGAAACCAGATACCCCAGGCTGAAGAGGCGCTCCTGCGGGCTGCGAGCGTGGATTCTACCTTTCTTCCCAGTTGGTCGCTGGCGAACTTCTATTTTCGCCAAGAGAACGCTGGCCGCTTCTGGTACTGGGCGCGGAAAGCCGCCCAAATGGCCCCAGACGATGCAACACCCTTATTCCGTCTGGCCTGGTATCTCAGTCCAGACGCGCAAGAGATCGAAAACCAGTTGCAAATGAAAAGGCCGGTCATCGAAGGCCAATTCGTGAATTTTTTGATCAATCAAGACGACCCGAGGGCGGTGACGGAAGCAGCATCGCATCTGCTGCGGACGGGCAGCAAGGACGGCACCGATACCCTGCTGGGGGCGTGCGACTGGCTCATCGCGCGCAAACGTCCGGACTTGGCCTTACCGCTCTGGAATGGCCTCGCAAAACAGCTTTCGTACCCTTCGCTCGGTGTGGATTCCCCCGTCACCAATGCCGAATTTGCCAGATCGCCCACTTCCCGCGGCTTTGACTGGCACCTCATGACGGTAGACGGGGTGAGTTCCTTCCTGAACGTTAGCCCGAACACACTTGGCTTCGAGTTTTCTGGCGAGGAGCCGGACAGTTTTACGCTCATGAACCAGACCGTTCCCGTCCAGGCACAAAAAGAGTATGCCTTGGCCGTCGATTACGGAACCTCGGGCATCGCTCCGGACAGCGGGATCGACTGGCAGGTGACCGACGAGCGGACGGGTACCGTGCTGGCGAGGACTGGCAGCCTTTCCGCGGAGCCAGGGGGAATAGCAAAAGCCTGCTTCACCGCCCCTGAGGGCGCTACATTCGTCAATCTATCTCTGCTTTACCAGCGGCTGCCGGGCACAGTGCGGGTGGAGGGCAAGCTTTTCATGAAAGGGGTGGAGCTCACCGCGGCGACCGCCGGGGATTGTACGGATGAGAAAATCTCCACTTCCAAGGCTGCCTCCCCGGCGTTCTGAGACTACACTCAAGAAACCAGCGACTGGAGGGTAATCGATCGTCTACCTGGCGGAGGGACCAAGAGGTGACATGGGGAACTGTGAGGCGTATAAATGCGCCAACCGGTACCGGCAGCTTGCCAGCGGTCCGCCAAAGACCGGATTAGACTTCCTTGCGCATTTGTCATGATGCTCATCAGAACAATCCAGTCTATGGTTCGCGGCTTTCCTCCAAACAAGAGGATCCTTTTTGCCGTGGGCGCAGGTTGGTACTGGCTGTTGCTGGCTGGCTGCGTTTATGCGCAACAGCCTGACCGGGCCGTCTCGACAGTCTCCAATCTCGATTACACCTATTCCAATTTGCCTACCCAGCCGGTCGGGCCGGACGATCTTCTGGCGCTCTCCGTCTACGATTCTCCCGAGTTGACTCGCACAGTACGGGTGGATGCCGACGGAAATATACGCCTGCCTATGCTCAAAGACCCGATCCCGGTGCGGGGCATGCTTCCGTCCCAGGTGGAATCCACGATTGCCAAGTCCCTGACCAAGGGTAAGGTCCTGGTCGATCCCATCGTCACGGTAACCATCGTCGAATACCAGAGCCGGCCGGTCAACGTGGTTGGGGCGGTTAAGAATCCGCTGGTTTTTCAGGCTACGCGACCCATCCCTCTGCTGGATGCGATTGCGCGCGCAGGCGGCATGAGAGAAGATGCCGGCTCCGATATTGTCGTTAGCCACCAAGTCATGCGAGACGGCAAGCCGGCCAGGATCACGCAAACCATACCGGTGCGAAAACTGATCGACAATGCCGATCCCAGCGTCAATGTGTTGCTGCATGGGGGCGAGGAAGTTCTGGTACCGGAGGCGCTCAAGATCTATGTGGTTGGGAATGTCAAGAGGCCGGGAGCGTATTCGGTACGAAATGACGAAGAGACCACAATTTTGCAGCTGCTGGCGCTCTCGGAGGGTCTGGCTCCCTATTCCGCCAAGGTGGCCTATGTGTATCGCAGGGCGCCTGGGGGTACCAAGACCGAGGTCCCCATCGCCTTGGCGAAAATCATGAAGCGCAAATCGCCGGACGTGCCTTTGCAGGCCAATGACATACTGTATATCCCGGATAACAGGGGCGAGCGTCTTACGGCACAAACGATTGACCGGCTCGCTGGGTTAGGGACGGCTACCGCTACCGACTACATCATCTGGCACTGAGACTGGCCCATGCGCAAAGAAGAGATCGCGATCCCGAATGAGAGAGCCGATGAGAGCGCAAATGGTTTCGAGCCCAGGCCGATCTCGCCTCGTATTGTTCTTCCTGCGCTCGAAAATGGCGCGTCGCTGAATGGTCCTTCACTTGCCCAATATCTTTGGATAGCCAAGCGTCACCGCTGGAAGCTGGTCGCATTTGTAATTTTCTCGGTGATTGCCACGGTCATTGTTTCCAAGCGATTGACCCCACTGTATGAGTCGACGGCGGTGATTGATATCGATCGTCAAACCCCAGCCGCGGTTCTGGGCGCCGAAAGTACAACCGCTGTCAACTCAGCAGACGTGGAGAACTATCTCACCACGCAGGAGCAAATCGTCCAATCGGACGCCGTTCTGCGTCCGGTCGTCGAGAAGTATCATCTGATGACGCCGGCCCTTCGCAAGCTGGCGAAAGACCCGCTGCTTTCCTCCAGGCTCAAGGACGCCCCGATCGAGCTACGCGGTCTGAAAATCACTCGTCCTCTGCACACTTTTCTGCTCCTGATCAGCTACCGGTCTCCGGATCCGCAGCTCTCCGCGGATGTGGTCAATGAAATCGCCAGAAGCTACATCCGTCATACCTATGACATTCGCTACCAGGCAGCTTCCCAGATGACGGGCTATATGGAGAAGCAGCTGGAAGAGTTGAAAGCCAAGATGGAGCGATCGGCGGGCGCATTGGCGAACCTGGAGAAAGATCTCGATGTGATCAATCCGGAGGAAAAGACCAACGTATTTGCCGCCCGGTTGCTGCACCTGGACAACGATCTTACCGCGGCCGAGGTGGATCGGGCAGGTAAAGAAGCTGCGTTCAACGCTGTAAAGAACGGTTCCCTGCCGGCGGCGGAGGCATCCGATCAAGGGGAGCAGTTGCGCGCCCTGGAGGCTAAGCTTAACGATGCGACAGAGAAGTTCGCTGAGATTCAGACCCAGTTTGGTTCAACGCATCCCATATATAAAAAGGCTGCCAGCCAGGTAACCGAATTGCAGTGGGAAATCGACGTTCTGCGGCGCCGTATCGTGCAACGGGTGGGCATCGACTACCAGCAGGCAGTGAATCGGGAAAGCCTTTTGCGCCAGGACATGGCCCAGGCCAAGGGTGAATTCGACCAGATGAATGGGCGGTCCTTCGAATACAAGGCTCTGAAACAGGAAGCGGATACCGACAAGGCGCTCTATGAGGAGCTCATTCGCAAGATTCGTGAGGCCGGGATTAACGCCAGCTTTGAAAGCAGTTCGATCCGGCTGGCAGATGTTGCGCGTCCCGCGCTCTATCCCTCGTTTCCCAAAACGACGCTGAACGCCTTGCTCGCATTACTGGGCTCCACCATCATCGGCCTGAGCATCATCTTCCTCATGGATGCCCTGGATACGACTGTCGTGGACAGCGAGCACCTGCAGCGTGAACTCCACGTTCCCCTGCTTCCTTCCCTTCCCGTGGGTAAATTTACGATGGGAACCTTGCCCCTGCAGGAGCTGCCTGCGGACCCTGACGCAAGGTTCAGCGGAATCTCTGCAAAGGAGACACTGGCGGCGCCGAATGCAGCTTTCGATGAAGCCATTCGCACCTTGAGAAGCTCCATTTTGCTCTCCGCCGGCCTGGAGCATCATCCCAGGAGCATCCTGGTGACCTCCGCTTCGCCTGGCGAAGGAAAGTCGACAATTGCGCTTTACCTGGCCGCAGCCCACAGCCAGCAGCAACGGAGGACGCTGTTAATTGACGGAGACATGCGCCGGCCGGTCATCAAGCTGGGAGTTTCTAACGACCGTGGTTTATCGGATGTTGTCAATGGCACAATGCACTGGAAAGAAGCCGTACAGACTCCCTACGCGTATCCGGACCTGGATGTTCTCTCGGCGGGTCCATCGTCACGCAGGGTCGCCGACCGGATCGGGAATATGCTGAGGTCGATTCTCGATGAGGCGGAGAGGGAGTACGACCTGGTGGTGATTGATTCGCCTCCGCTGCTGGGCTTTGCGGAGCCGCTGGAAATTGCGGCCCTCGCAGACAGCGTGATTATTGTTGCCCGCGCCGGACGCACCAACCGTAGCGCTGTGGCCAGCGTGGTGGAACAACTCAAGCGTGTACGCGCCAATATTATCGGCATTGTGATCAATGGCGTCCGGGCAGACATGAGCTCGCAATACTACTATTACAGTCCTCGATACTACAGTCACTACACGACGCGCGATCGGTAGTAGCGGATCTTTCAGTCACCAGCACAGTTGCAGGATGCAAAGTGATATCGACAGCCAAGAGTGATGTCATTTATCTGTACGTCTGGTCAGGAGACGCGAACCATGCACGCGACATGGTGGGCAGCCGCTATCCCGGCATCGAGATCAGGGAATTCCCACATCGCAGGCTGCGAGAAAGCACGTTTTTTGAGCGGATTCGTTTGCTTCGCGGTTTTCGCGGGCGGGCCGTCGTTTTTTACTTTGAATCTCTGCACGAGTTCCGCTATCGGCAGATCATCGAGTGCATCCATTTGTTGCATCGATGCCGGGAAACCGCTCTTTGCGATAGCGGCGGTCGATGGGAACCTATTCGTACTTCCCACATCCTCCGTTCGGCTCCCGAAGTTTTGTTGAGCATCCTGCTAGACCTGAAGACGCTCGTCTTTTGGTGGTGTTATCTCCGGTTGCGTCTGTTGCCTGCCGCTCCTGTAATCGCCCATAGAGGCGGTGGGGACCCGGAGATCGCATATTTGATACCCAGTCTCGCGAGCATGGGATCGAGCGGAGGAGCTATCAGCCACATCCGCGGTTTTCTATACGGTCTCAAAGGCATGGGAAGAACCTGTCGCGTTTTCAGCGGCACATCTCTGACGCAGGATGCCTTCGAAACGGAGATCGTCGATCCCGCCAGGCGCCCTTACTTCTTCTGGGAAGCGGCAATGCTTTCCTATAACTTCAGATTTGCTCGAGAAGTGCAAAGAAATCTTGCATCGAGCGCTCCAGGAGCTCTCTATCAGCGGCATTGCCGTTTTGCGATCGCCGGGGTGCTGCTCTCGATACGCTTGAAGGTCCCACTGATTCTGGAGTACAACGGTCCGCAAGGATGGATCGCGGATCACTGGGACCCTACCCCTTTCCGAAGCCTGGTCACATTGTGCGAAGAATTGACTCTGCGCTGCGCGGCCAGGATCATTGTGGTTTCCGAGGTGCTCAGGGGGGAGCTGGCTGACCGAGGTATCCCAGCAGATCGCATACGGGTGAACCCGAATGCGGTGGATCCAGACTATTTCTACCCTGGACGAGCGAGAGAAGCAGGACGCGGGGAGCTTGGGGTAGAACCTGACGAGATACTGGTCGGCTTTGCCGGATCATTCAGCCTGTGGCACGGGATAGAGATCCTCGAACAGACCATCGTCAGACTGTTAGGCGAGCCTTCAACCCCCCGCTTGCGCTTCGTTCTGATGGGCAACGGTCTGCTCCATGGAGAGATGCGGTCGGCCCTGGCGGTTTACGAGAAGACGGGAGAGGTGATATTTACCGGGTCGTTGCCGAGCGATAAGGTCGCCGAATACCTTGACGCCGCTGACATTCTGGTTTCACCCCACATTCCCATGCCGGACGGTAGCCGATTTTTTGGCTCACCTACAAAGCTTTTTGAATACATGGCAATGGGGAAGGGTATTGTGGCCAGCCGCCTGGAGCAATTGGCGGAAGTGCTAGAGCATGACCGGACTGGGTGGCTGGTAACTCCGGGCGACGTCGAAGAACTGGCAGAGGCGATTCGGCAACTTGCCCTGGATCCGGCAAAGCGTGAGGCGCTGGGCACCGCCGCGCGGCGTGCCGCGGTCGAGCGCCACAGCTGGGTCCGGAATGTGTCCTTGGCTTTGAGCGACATGCCGACGACGACCCGCGATAGCCGCGTGGTCATGAATACGGCCGACGGATCCACTCTGACGCCATGACCCGGATTCCCATTTCGCGGCGCCGCTTAAGGCTCCATAAGGGGCTTTCTCACAGAAAGGACGCACGCACTTCCATTGCGCTATAGCAGTTTCGGAATTGGTGTAGACCGAAGCGATAGGCCCTTACGTGGTTTTCTCCTAAAGAAAACCACACATCGCGATCTTTATCGGACCACAGTAATTCCGAAACTGCTTTAACACCCACCTCAGGAGATCTGGAGTGAAGCTGATTTCCCTCGCGAGTGCTTTGCAGAAGGAGCCTCTGCCGGCCCTACTAGGAGAAGCCGCCTGGCGCGGTCTGCGGTCCATTCGCAGATCGCGCTTCCAGCGCGCCAGACTGGACAGCGCTTGCCCGGTTCGTTTCCAGCCTATTGGCTACTATCAGTTGCAAAGCCAGTTAGTTTCTGAGACCGGACGCAAGTCCATCCTCACCTATGCGGACGCAATCCTCCGCGGCGAGTATCCGCTCATGGGATATGGGAGCCCCCTTCTGGGGATCCACCCCGATTGGCAGTGCGACTGGGTCTCCGGAAAAACCTGGCCGCTTAAAAACTCGGGAAAAATACGCATCGTTCGCCACGACGGATCGGATGTGAAGGCCCCGTGGGAGCTCTCACGTTTGCAGTGGAGTCCCATCGTGGCCAAGGCCTATGTGCTTACCGGGGATAGAAAGTATCGCGAGGCTCTCCGGCGTTTGCTTACAGGCTGGATGGTTGCCAATCCCATCGGAAAGGGAGTGAATTGGACAGTTGCGATGGAAGCAGCGCTGCGAGGGATCAGCCTGTGTCTTACCATGGACCTGCTATGGCCGTTCACGAGTGAAGAGAAACCCTGGCTCGATCAGATGACAGCCGCCCTTTGGGGGCATCTCCGTTTCATCGAGGCGCATAGCGAATTTTCTTTTTTGGTGCGCAGCAATCATTACTTGAGCAACATCGTCGGATTGACGACCTTGTCCGCCTATCTGCATGGACCCGGAATGCGGCGGCGACTGGTAAAAAACGCACGGGCGGTGCAACGGGAGATTCTGCTTCAGACGTATGCGGACGGAGGCGATTGCGAGGCCTCCACCGGTTATCACGTTCTCGTGGCACAGATGTTTCTGCATTCGTTGGTAGTGCAGCAACGAATGGGTTGCGCGATCGCCCCGGAGTTCGAAGCGCGCTTGCGGTTAATGTTCGCGTGGATCGGCGCTCTAGCCGATGGCGCAGGGAACCTACCGCACCTGGGTGACTGCGACAATGGGAGAGTCGAATTGCTTATCGATGACATTGCCCAGACGAGGCTACCGGCAGCAGAACGGCACTCGTTGCGCGTCGGGTCTCTCTGTGGGCTGGCATCTCATCTGCTCCAGCCGGGCTCAGGTGGCCATGGGCAGGACGCGGTGTGGCTTGGGCATGCGACGGATAACAACGCCGGGAGACGCGAGCCGAAGCCTGTTTCGCTGTTGAGGGACTCTGGCCTTGCCGTGCTCAGCGCAGGCAAGGCGTCGGTCGTGTTTTGTGCGATGCCGAATGGACTTCACGGGAAGGGAAGTCATACTCATTGCGACAAATTGTCGATTGTTTTTCGGCTCGGTACTGACGAGGTTTTTTGCGATAGCGGCAGCCGATGCTACACGCGTTCGGCAGAGTTACGAAACCTGGATCGCTCCACCAGGGCACACAATACACTGATGGTTGATGGCGCGGACCAGAATATCCTGAACACCGATCCCCGATTGCTCTTTCGATGCGGCAATGAGGCGGTCGTTTCGCCGATTCAGGTATTGGAAAACAGCAATGTATTGGAAAGCAGCAAGAGGTTGGTGCGCGCCTCGCATCAGGGCTATTCCAGGATTGGCGTCGAGCACCAGAGGACAGTCGAGTTGGCTGAGTCGTCCTTGGTGATCGTGGACGAGCTAGGCGGGACGGGTGAGCATTTGCTTGATCTGCGGTATGTCCTGGGCCCCGCATGGCGAACCTCTTCTGAGATCATGGCTGGGGAGATGGCCAGTTGCGTCATGTTGGGGCCGCAGCGTTTGAGTCTCCAGTGCGCTGCGGAAAGCCCGCTTTCGCTGAGCATCATACCTGCGGAGATCTCGCGGGAGTATGGTGCGGCCATACCTGTGAGTTGTATCCGGATCCAAACGACAGCGTGCTTGCCTGCAAGATTGCAGACCAGGGTGCGATGGGACTGACATCAAAAGCCGAACCGGAAAATGTACTCGAGGGCGAGAGTATCGTGTGCTTTGCGGGCGAGGACTGGTGGTACCACCACCCTCACTCCAAAAACCATCTGCTCAAACGCTATGCGCGGCGGAACAAGGTCCTCTTTGTCAATTCCATCAGCATGGGGCTGCCTTCCATGGCGAACCCGGATTTTTACCTCAAGATCCGGCGGAAACTCCGGAGTTACACCCGCTGGCTGCGCAAGGTTCCTGAGGGCTTGTGGGTGATGACGCCGGTAAACGTGCCGCTTTATGGATCGAAGATTGGCCGGTGGCTCAACCGCATTCTGCTCACGGTGCAGCTGCGCGTGGCCATGCTGCTGCTGCGTATCTCGCGCCCGATTCTGTGGGTGGCCATCCCTACCGCGGCTGAGATGGCAGGACGTCTGGGCGAAAAGCTGCTCCTATACCAGGTATCGGACAAGTACGATGCCAACGAAGACAGCGCGCTTTCCGCGCATGTCATCCGCAGTTACGATCGCCAACTGAAAGATGCGGCCGACGTGGTGATGTACTCGGGCCGCAAGTTATTCGGCGAAGCGACGGAGCCCCATCGGTTCTTTCTGGAGCAGGCAGTCGATTTTGAACATTTTTCTCGTCTGCAAGGCG
The DNA here is from genome assembly GCA_035695685.1 of Acidobacteriaceae bacterium. Classification (GTDB taxonomy): domain Bacteria; phylum Acidobacteriota; class Terriglobia; order Terriglobales; family Acidobacteriaceae; genus PALSA-350. The sequence continues at coordinate 12,035 of DASRRN010000399.1, forward strand.
AGCCGGCTCGGGAGCTTGACGGCATCCCGCATCCGATCCTGGGTTACTTTGGCACCATGGATTACGTGATGGACACCGAGCTGATGGGGGAGGTCGCCCGGCTGCGGCCCAGCTGGCACTGGGTGCTGCTCGGCCTAAAGTCGAACCTGGTACGGGTCTCAGCGCCGAATATTCACTTTCTGGGCTCAAAACCTTATGGCGAATTGCCGCACTACATCCGGCAGTTCGACGTGTGCGTTTTGCCCTGGCGAGAGACGAACGCCTTT
>DASRRN010000400.1:0-2852 GCA_035695685.1 Acidobacteriaceae bacterium
GCCCTGATTTACGAGGGCGGGCGCACGCTGGTGCTGGGCGAGGACAAGAAGAAAGAGGACTGCGATGCAGAATGCGCATCTGCGCCTGGGGCGCCTTCAGTACACGCGGAATACGGAGAAGACCAACACGCAGATCTCGGTTCACGTTGACCACTACATCGGCAACGGCGAACAAGCCCATCTTCTGAGTCTTTTTGGATGCGATGCGGAAGTAGGTGCCATTCGGGCTGCGATCTACGAAAAGCACACGTTCACTCTGACGTTCCCGGACGGCGCGACCAAACACATCGGCTTCGGCCCGGGTGCGGCCTGCTACAACGGCTCACTCTCGTTGCAAGGCGCCAAGCGGACGCTGCGTCACCTTGTCGCGGTATCTGCCTCGCTCGCCGCGAACGGAACCGCTGGCCAGACCTTTATTTTGAATCTTGACCAAGAGACGATGGAGCTTGCGTGGGCGACCGTGGTCAGTCTGCTTGGACTGCCTGCCGACCCGCGCTGGGGGAACTTCGTGCTGGACGAGATGCGGCAGGACAAGCTGATTCGCCGGCTCGATGGGATCGGATGCAATCCAGCGGTGGTCATCGGAATGCGGGAGGACTTCATGACCAGGATCGGACGAGCTCGCGCTCTCGGCTTGCTGCCATTACCAGAGAAGAATGGGCCAGTGGTCTGGCCGCAGTACACCATCCGCGACGCCCTGGCGCCGGAAGAAAAGCACTGAACCTCTTGCTCTGAATATGTCCAGGTTCGACCGACCCTGAAAGGCCGCCACCGCCTTCAGATCTTTGCGGTTGCCAGTCGCGTTCTAGAGTGCGAGATGCGCCTGCCTCATGGCGAGTCTATCGCCGATCGGCGCCGCATTGGTCGCAGAGAAGGCGCTCGCAGAGTTAGCTGAAGCGGGCTGAAGAAGTGAGACCGCCGCAGGCTTGGCAATTGAGCACAGGCACCATTCGTGTCTCTCGCTGTCTGCGTCCATGGCTGCCCATGCGCGGAGGATAGCGCTGCGCGCAGAGATTCTCTCTCGCTTGTCTAGGCTTTTCTTTTCTCTTTAGGGGTGTCCAGAGGGGATGTTTCTCTTTTCAGAGGGAACGCGCGAAATCATGAAGGCAGACGAGCTGCCGATCCCGGGCAAAGGACCTCCGTGGCGGAAGGCCATTCCCGCTTGTCGATCGCGGATCAATGAGTGACTCGGCGGAGATAACCGGCCAACCGATTTAACTCGCGAAATCGTGAATCGCTCGAAGTAGCGCGACAGACAGAAGGAGATTATTATTTTTCAGCTGGATTTCTTACCCTTCAAGCCTTGGGGCTGGAGCAGCTTCCGATTCGGCACGGCTCATTGGTGAGAGTGAAGGATTGGAGCAGTTTTCAGGGCGAGCAGGTCCAGATATTTAGCTCACACGAAGACACCTCAAAATGGGAAGCGATTGGCCGCTTATGGCGATTTCGCGTCAACTGATCGAGCCGGGACGCACCCATGCGCAGCCTAAGAGGTCATTTGCCCGAAAAGCCGTGCGCCGCTAGCCAGGTGGAGTCGGACACCCTCTTGAATGCTTCGCTGAACAGGCCTTGCACATCGGCGAAGGTTGTCGTCGGGGCATTGTTGTAGCCCATGAGGTCATGGTCATAGTTACGTCCCTTACTGCGGTCGTCGACGACGCCTCGAATGACCTCCAAAGCAGGGCGGCGATGATCGATTCCGTGCCCTCCTCCAGTCCCATCTGTTACTTCCTCCACGGCTTGCACGCCGGCGCAGTAGATGCTCCACTTGGTCGCGTCTGGCACGCACCTGCGGTTGTCAGCCCGATTCCATACCGTGGAACTTGAGAGTATCTCTGCCGCGCGTCGAATGACTTGCGCGTCCAAGGTGTTGGGAAGAACCTCGTGGTGCCCGTCCAGTTCAAACGCAATGCCGGATGGCATGGTCCGATACTGGGTTACAGGAAACCAGCCGTAGATCGTTTGCAATACCCCGGAGCCTCCGCCATAGATCTGGAGCTGGATCGGAGCATTCGGATAGCCCTGATCTGTCATATCGCCGTACCAGACTGTTTGCGGCGAGGAACCGGTGCGCCACACACCACCGATCACTGAGTTCGTGCTTCGCAGCGTCATCTTCGGGGTTTGGTTGAAAAGAGGTCCACAAGAACCTGTGAGTTCGGAATCTCCCGCGAACGTGCACGGTGATTGCGCCTCAACCGTTTCGGCGGCCACTGCTGTCAGCATCATGGCAAAGCAGACTGCACCGACTGTCTTTATGTAGAACATAAAGCCTTCTCCGAGAGCTCGACGCTGTCCTCTCAGGCCAACGCGGGTTGTGGTTTCCCACTGATACACACTTCTGGACGATACGCGAGGAGCTCGCACACACCTGTGGGACGATCTGCCCGAACTCCCTCATACCCTGACATCATGATTACGCGGATTCTCCTGGGAACGTCTGCGGCGATGACCTCGCCTGTTATGAATGCTAAGACGGAAGAGAATTGACGAGAGTTGACACGAGCGATCATCGGAGTCCAGCACAACGATCGCGCCGACAGACCCTATCCAGGGGAAGTTCAGGTCAATCCAACTCCAGCTCAAGTGGCTCTCCAAAAGCGTCTCATCATGGAACAAGCGCAGGCGAATTCTACTTGGAGACTGTATCGGTATGACGAGTAGTCAGGTTATGCGACATAATTCCGATCTCAACTGTCGATTTCAGGGCAAAGCACATTTCCAGAGGCTGCGCTCGAGGGTCCCGCACACCGTCGATCAAAACCGCAGTGATGGACCTGCTTACGGAGTGCGCGCGCTCCGCTTGCCGAGATGCTGATCCAGATACACATCCGTCGCATTGAACAACGTCA
>DASRRN010000401.1:0-13328 GCA_035695685.1 Acidobacteriaceae bacterium
CGGCAATATATTCCCAGCGAGCCTGGCCGGAGTAGCCCTGCTCCCGGGTGCGTGCATGCAACGCCACCGCATTCAGGCCGCTTTCCTGAGCAAGCCGGGCCAAGGGAACGCAAACAATGTGCTGGTCACTCCAACCCATGCGGAATTTGACCGTAAAGGGGATCTGCACCGCCGCCCTGACACGCTCAAAGATGGTTGCAATATGGGGAAGGTCGCGCAACAGGCCACTGCCGCCGTTACAACTGACCACGCGCTTGGCTGGACAGCCAAGATTGAGGTCCACCATGTCAAAACCGGCGCCCTCGACAATTCTTGCCGCCTCTGACAGGGTCGCTGGATCAGAACCGAAGAGCTGGGCAGAGATGGGGTGTTCGTCGTCGTCGTAGGAGAGATAGCGCTTACGCTTCGATTCCCGCATGCGCGACAGGCCGTCCGCCGAAGTGAATTCGGTCATGATCAGGCCGCAGCCGGATTGCTGATTGCTAATCGGTGCTTCCACCAGGCGACGCGCAGCCGCGGGAGACTCCTCCCTTCCGCTAAAAACGCTGGCATTACGGATAAAGCGCCGGAATACAGTGTCGGTCACGCCCGCCATAGGCGCCAATACCGTGGCTGGGGCCACACAAACCCCGCCGATCTCGACCGAGGCCGGCACTCGAGCGGCCGGCGGCATGCTGTTCTCGCGCGGGTTATCCCAGTTCTTCTTCATGGAAACTTTTTTCATAAGCCGCCCAGACAACAAAGGCCTCCGTCGCCGGAGGCCTTTGTTCGAGACCAGGCGTGTTTACTTGGACGCGGGAGCCTTGGCGCCTTCTGCCTTACCAGTGTCGGACTTGGCATACTTGCGGCGGAACCGTTCCACACGGCCTGCCGTATCGACCAGCTTTTGCTTGCCGGTGAAGAATGGGTGACAGGCAGAACAAATTTCCACGTGGATATCGCCCTTGTGGGTCGAGCGCGTTTCAAACCCGGTGCCGCATGCGCATTGCACCCGGATTTGTTTGTAATTTGGATGGATTCCCTCTTTTGGCATCTGACAAAACCTTTCCTGCAAGCCTGGAACACAAGGCTCGAAACTCCATTTTAGGTCATTTATTGCTTTCTTTCCACTCTTCCACCTTCCGCTAGCCTGGCGAGCGGCCCTCGCTTCAGGTAAGTTGGCCATAGTCCCATGAGCGAATTCTGCCCCATCTGTAAAGACTCCGGCCTGCGTCTGATGATCCAACCCGATGGTGAACGCTACGCCCAGCCGTGTGAATGTCGCTTGCATGTGCAAGCGGCCAGGCTTCTGAATCGGGCCTCGATCCCGAAACGATATGAGCATTGCACCCTGGAAACGTTCGAGGCCGGCTACCCTGGAGCAGACAGGTCACTGTCGGCAGCTCATATGATGGCTCGCAATTTCGTGGCCGGATATCCGGTGACCACAGAAGGCAAAGGGCTGCTGCTGACTGGAGACGTAGGCGTCGGAAAGACCCATCTGGCCGTAGGCATCGTTCAGGCATTGATTTTCGAGAAAGGTGTGCGCGCTTTCTTCTGTGATTACCGGGAATTGCTCAAGCGCATCCAGGAGTCTTACAACCCTGCAGTTGCATCCACAGAATTGCAGATCCTGGCCCCGGTGTTTGAGGCTGAAGTGCTGATCCTGGATGAATTGGGCGCACAAAAGCCCACCGACTGGGTTTGGGACACTGTGGCGCTTGTCCTCAACACGCGTTACAACGACAAGCGGACAACCCTGATCACCACCAATTACCCCAATGCGCCGGCAGCCTTGGCACGTAATGCCGATAAGACAATTCGCGAAGAGACGTTGGGCGACCGGATCGGGGAGCGCATGCGTTCTCGTTTATCGGAAATGTGTGTAGAGGTCGAGATGCGCGGCAATGACCTCCGTCAATCGGTCAAGAAGGCCCGCTTCGGCTGATACGGCCCCGGGCATTGTGCTCTTTGAAAGCGTTGTCCGCGGATTCCTATCGGGGCAGGTACAATTTCGTTGATGCCGGCCCAGGAACCCAACCACGAAACTGACCCCAAACCTGGGGAAGATGCGGGCTTCCTAACTTCGCACCAAAACCGCGAACCAACCTCGTGGCTCCCGTGGATCATTGCCGCCGCAGCTGTCATCCTCGGTCTCGGGATCCTGGTCGTGGTTGGCGGCCGCACGAGCCCGGAGTCTTCCTCGACTGGAACTGGTATGGCGGCCGCCGACCCCTATGCCTCCAAGCTTTCCATCAGCGGTATCCAAATGAGCGAAGCGACCAGCTTTTCCGGGGCCAAGGTCACCTACATTGACGGCCAGATCGCCAATACCGGCGATCGAACCCTGACGGCGATTACAGTCCAGGTTGGTTTCCATAACGACATGGGCCAATTTGCCCAAAGGCTGTCTCTCCCGCTCAACCTCATTCGCACCCGCCAACCCTACGTGGATACCCAACCCGTGTCCGCTGCTCCGATCGAACCTGGGCAGAGCCGCGACTTTCGCTTGATTTTCGACACCGTTCCCGCGGATTGGAATATGCAAGTCCCTGAGATCCGGGTGATTAGTGTCCGTAGCAGGTAGTTTCCCGCCTTCGCTTTTGGTACGCCAGTAATCCATTGCGCGATGGTCGAGCATTTTTTGCCCACCCACTAGAGAAAAGTGCACGTTTTCCACTGCTGTTAGTCCCTAAAACAAGATCCACATTTGGGAATGACCTCCGCGCTAAGCAATTTAAAATGAAACAGATAAAGAAATTATTTTCGCAAAACAGCGGTTTGGCCAACCGCTTGCAATAGAGTCAGGCAAGTGCGGAAGCGACGGGTGCGCGCATCTCTTCCCACCCAGTTTCGGGCCGACAAAAGGGAAAACGTGAACAAAGGCACTGCAACCCCGGGATCGATCGCAGCGATTTTGCTGGCCGCCAGCTTAGGCGTACCGGTAATGGCGCAGAATCCCCCGGCGGCAGACGGCGCTCCGCAGACCAGCGCCACGACTCCAGCACCGGCTAGCTCGACCCCCGCGAGCACCTCCGCTGCGGCCACAGATAACTCCAGCTACGCAACTGGGCAACCGCTGCCAGCCAAGTCGACGGAAGGCTTCTGGGGAAAAATGAACCCCTTGGCCCGGAAGAAGTGGGTCAATCGTCAAGTATCCCCGGTAAAAGACCGGCTGAACGAGCTCGATCAGCTCACAGCCAAGAACGCGAACGACATCAAGGACGTGGATAGCCGGGCTCAGGCCGGCATCCATCAGGCACAAACCACGGCCGATTCTGCAAATCAGCAGGCGCAGCAAGCCAGCACCCAGGCCGGGCAAGCTCAACAGTTGGCGCAGCAGGCCAATGCGCAAACCAGTCAGCTGAATACGACTGTCACCAACCTCGACCAATATCAGCAGATAAACGATACTGAGCTTCACTTCCGCTCCACGCAGACCGCATTGAACACCAAAGCCAAAGAGGCTTTGGATCAGGTCGCGACGCAGCTGGAAGGCCAAAAAGGTTACATCGTCGAAGTGCAGGGCTACTCCCATGCACGGGGACAGGTTGGAATTCAGAGATCTCAGGATATGGCAGATGCAGTCGTACGCTATTTAGTCGTCGACCATCATGTGCCGGTCTACAGAATTTATCGCCTGGCGATGGGCAATGCCCCTCGTGAGGAGACCACAGAATCGGGCAACACCGGTACGGTCGTACACGTAACGTTGATGCACAACAGTCTTGCGGCTTTGAACTCGCCAACCGGCAGTTCACCAATAGGCGCGACGCAGCAGTCGAACCCGCAGCCCTCCCCCCGGAATGCTGCGTCGCAGCCCCAAAACTAAAGCCGCATAAAAGCTCTCACACAACGAGAGAACCAAGGCAGATTGGCCCCTCACCCGAGGGGCCCTTTTTTTGGTACCGCAAAATACCGCAATTAACCCACACACGCGTCCCAAATTGTAGGCTGACTCCAGTTACTTTTGTTACGGCCATATTGCGCCATAATCTACCCGAAGGGCGCAATGAAAGCTACAAGCTTTTTCGAGCTACGCTGTGGATTTCTATCAGGCTTTCCAGAAGAGGCCTAAGATGCCCCAAATTAAGGGCATTTGCCCCATCGGATTTGGCCTTCGCCGGGTCATCATGCACTTCGAGAAACAGGCCGTCCACCCCCGCGGCAACAGCGGCCCTGGCCAGCACCGGGATAAACTCTGGTTGCCCGCCTGACTGGCCGCCCGCTGAAGACGGGGTTTGCACGGAATGTGTCCCGTCGAATACCACCGGAGCAATCTTGCCCATGATGGCCAGGGAGCGCATATCCACCACCAGGTTGTTGTAACCGAAACTGAAGCCTCGCTCGGTGAGGAACACTCGCGGATTGCCCGCGCCTGTGACTTTATCGACCGCAAATCTCATATCCCACGGGGCGACGAACTGACCCTTCTTGATATTTACGGCGCGTCCCGTTCTGGCCGCTGCCAGGAGCAGGTCGGTCTGCCGGCAAAGAAACGCCGGGATCTGCAGAACGTCGACCGCCTCCGCCACGCGCTCGCAATCGCCCGCCTGGTGCACATCGGTGATCACCGGCAGACCGGTTGCCTCTGCGATCCGGCGCAGGATGCCCACACCCTGCTCTAATCCCGGTCCGCGAAAGCCTGTAGCCGAGGTACGATTGGCTTTGTCGTAAGAGGCCTTGAAAATATAAGGCAGGTTCAGATCGCTGGTAATGCGCTGGATGGCATCCGCCATGAAATGTGCGTGCGCTTCGCTCTCGATGACGCAAGGCCCGGCGATAAGAAACAGCGACGGCGATCCCACCCGCACAGTGCCGATTTCAAAGTCGTTCATATACACGATCGACCGAGCGTGTGAGTGCAGGATTTGATTCCGTTCATAGCACCGGCTGGGTGAGACTCTTGTCCTGATTTGCCGCCCCGGATTGCAACTGCAGCCGGTTCTGGTAGGAAGCCGCAATGAACGAGCGGAACAATGGATGCGGCTCCAGTGGCTTGGACTTGAATTCAGGGTGAAACTGGCAGCCCAGGAAGAAGGGGTGGCCGGGCAGCTCCACAATTTCAACATAGGTCGAATCCGGCGTGGTGCCGGTAATCCGCAGTCCAGCGCCAGTCAGCAGCGCTTCGTATTCCCGGTTGAACTCGTAACGATGACGGTGCCGTTCACTGATCTGGGTGGCAGTGTACGACCTGGCGGCGATCGAATCCTCCGCCAACACGCACGGCCATGCACCCAGGCGCATCGTTCCGCCCATCTCTTCGACCCCGGTCAGTTCGCGAAGCTTGAAGATCACACGGTGCGGAGTGGAGGGATCGAATTCGCTCGAGCTGGCTCCTGCCAGACCGCCAACATTGCGGGCAAACTCGATGCAGGCTGTCTGCATGCCCAGGCAAATGCCGAAGTAGGGAACGGCATTCTCACGCGCATAACGGATGGCGTTGAGCATGCCTTCGATTCCCCGCTTGCCAAATCCGCCGGGCACCAGGATGCCGTCAAAGCCGGCCAACTGTTCCTCGTACTGCCGATCCCCGGCGTGTTTGCTCTCCAGACCCTCGGCTTCAATCCAGGTCACACGCAGCTTCAGGTCGTACGCCAGGGCGCCATGCACCAGCGCCTCTTTGAGCGATTTGTAACTGTCTTCGTACTCGACGTACTTGCCGACGATCCCGATCGAAACCTCGTCGCGGGGGTGGTAGCAACGTTCCACCAGTTGTTTCCAGCGCCCCAGGTCAGGTTCCTTCGCTTCGATGTGGAGATATTTCAACGCCAGCTTGTCCACCCCTTCCTGGGCGAAGGTGAGAGGCACCTCGTAAATGGACGCCACATCTTTGGCGGCAATCACCGCCCGCTCCTCGAGATTGCAGAACAGCGCGATCTTGCTCTTGATCTCATGGCCCAGGAAGCGATCGGTGCGGCACAACAAAATATCCGGCTGGATTCCGATAGAAAGCAGTTCCTTCACCGAGTGCTGCGTAGGCTTGGTCTTCAATTCCTGGGCGGCGCCGATCCAGGGGACCAGGGTAACGTGCACGAAGACGGTGTTTTCCCGGCCAAACTCCTGCCGCATCTGGCGGATAGCCTCCAGAAAGGGCAGGGACTCGATGTCGCCTACCGTCCCCCCGATCTCGACAATCGTCACGTCCGCGTCGGTGGCCACCTTGCGCATCGCATTTTTGATTTCGTTGGTTACGTGGGGAATGACCTGCACCGTCTTGCCCAGGTAGTCGCCGCGGCGCTCCTTGGTGATGATTTGCTCGTAAATCCGGCCCGTGGTCAGATTGTTATCGCGGCTCAGCCGGGCGTGGGTGAAGCGCTCATAGTGACCCAGATCGAGATCGGTTTCCGCACCGTCGTCGGTCACGAAAACCTCACCGTGCTGGAAAGGGGAGAGCGTGCCTGGATCCACGTTGAGGTAGGGATCGAATTTCATCAGGTTGACGCGTAAACCGCGGCTCTCCAGCAGGCATCCAATCGAGGCTGCGGCCAGGCCCTTGCCGAGACTGGACACAACTCCGCCGGTCACAAAGATGTACTTTGCTGACATTGCTTCCTCACCTTTTTATTGTGGATGGAATTGGCGCACCGGGTGGGCACGTTCAAGTATCGCAGGAAGTGAAAACGAAGGGAAGATAGAAGTGAGAGAACTGTACCAACCTCGGCCATGCGGATTCGTCTAAAGTAATCACAAGGCTATGTCGCTCTCGCGCATTCTGCTTTTCCTCGTGCTGCTCTTGTCGAGCGTAGCCGCCGGGCTTCCGGCCCTGGCGCAGACTCCGAACCAGCGTCTGATTCTCAAGGACGGCACCTACCAGGTCGTAACCAAGTACCAGAAAGTAGGGGACCGGGTGCGCTACTTCAGCGCCGAACGCGGTCAGTGGGAAGAATTGCCGGCAGAACTGGTCGATTGGGCGGCAACCGAGACCTATACCAAAGAACACAAACCGGGCGCGGAGCCTGTCTCGCCCGCCGTACCGGAAGCAGCCGCAATTGATCAAGAGGAGCAGCATGCGCGGGCTCGCACTCCGGATGTTTCCCCCGGTCTAAGGCTCCCCGATCAGGATGGAATATGGGCGCTTGACACCTTTCACGACCAGCCGGAGTTAGTAGCCCTTGCCCAGAATTCAGCCAGTGTGAATCGCGAAACCAGCCACAATGTACTCCGGGCTACCCTCAACCCTCTCGGCGGTATTCAGCAGAATGTACAGATTCAAGGTGCGGAATCCAGGGTCAAGCTGCACGTAAACGACCCCGCATTTTACGTCAGCATAGTCGGGGTCGATGACAACGAGGCCGTTTCCTCGGCGGTGACGGTGGATACCCACGGCGGAGGGTCGGCTAAGAATTCGTTCAACTCATCGAACAGCCAGTACGCCATCGTGCGGGTGCGCAGCAACTTTAAAAAGGATTATCGCGTGGTGAGCGGCATCAAGATTGGCATGGCCGGCAAGGTAACGCAGTCGGAAGACGTAATTCCGACCGTCGCACAGACTCTGCCGGGAAATCGCTGGATCAGGCTGACGGCGCAACAACCGCTAACGATTGGCGATTATGCGCTGATGGAGATGCTGGGTCCGGGGGAAGTGAACCTCTCGGTGTGGGACTTTCGCATCGATCCCCAGGGACCCGACAACAAAAACGCCATCATGCCTCTGCAGCGGTCCAGCGACAACGACCGGTAGGCTTGACACCGCCTGGTTACCGTCTCTAGCTTGGATATATGGAAATCCATATCATGCCAGAGCAAGAGGCGCAGCTGGCCCAGATTGCGGCGCATCTGCAAAAGGACCCCCACCAACTGGTGATGGATGCTGCGCTACGGCTTATCGCTGAAGATGATCGCTTCCGTACCGGCGTTCGCAAGGGGATCGAAGAGGCAGATCGGGAGGAGTTTATCCACGAAGCCGCGATGGATGCCCGGGTTGAACGGATGCTGCGGCACTGAATGCGCGTTCGTTGCGCATTTACCACGGTTCACAGAATTGGAAGAGCTCCTGACCTTAATGGAACCAAAGTCAATTCTTGACGGCTTGTGTGCTTGAAAAGCGGAGGCTGAGAGTCAATAATAAAGTGGACATAGGGGAATCTAACCGATAACCTTGTGCGTCTAAGCGGGGTGTATTTGTCCAATGTCTCCTGAAGCTATCATCCGACTAAATACCCTTCGTGCAGCTCCGCTGGATAGCTGGATAGCTCTTTCCGAGGATGAATCGCGGATTATCGCCACGGGAAAAACGTACTCGGAGGTTTCCGATAAGAGCGATGCTGCCGGGGAGTACGATCCGATCATCATAAAAACGCCCTCGGCATGGGAGCCGATTTCTGTCCTTGCAAATTGAAAGTTCCCTATAAGGTTTTCCCCGACAAATTCGGGTCCCATGTTTATTCGGTTGCGCTCAACGTTAGCATAGCCTTGCCCTCGCCTAATTCGCCTAGGACGAAGCGGTTTGAAGCCATTATCGATTCCGGGGCAACGCGGTGCATGTTCCATGCGGACATCGGCAAGCATTTAGGTTTAGATATTCACTCTGGCCATCTGGAAAGCACCCAAGGTATCGGTGGTTCCACGGAAACCTGGGTCCATCAAATTAGCCTCTACCTGCCGGGAGGGACCGTAAACATACATGCGGCGTTCAAGGAGAATCTTCCCGTGGCCGGATTGCTGGGAATGAATGGGTTCTTCGAACACTTCACGGTTACCTTTATCCATGCAGCGCAGCATTGTGCTATTGAGCGGATCTTCATCAATCAAGCCTAATCCCCTGTGGATCGAAACTGACCCACTACCCGATAGAAGGTGACCTTGCGCGCCGCGTATGTTATTCTTAATCTGCGCTAAATTGTTTGGTTGTCAGCCTTTCTGGCCTTCATGAGCCAGATCGCCTGCACTAGACCTCTTTCCCTTTTCGCCTAGTGGCGACAAGAAAGCCGGTCGGATACCGCCCAAGCCCTTAAGCGTAGTCGCCCCAAAATTTGAGGCGACGATAGGAAGCACGCGCTTCCCTGGCATGGTGCGGTTTACGGGCGATGCTTGGCTATCACGCCAAAAGCCCCTCCCGCAGCGCAAAGAAACTGCACACAATGTGATGCAGTCTACAATGCCGGATTCAATATCAGCAGCCTAACGGCCGAAACCGACGGTGATCTTCGTGTCGGTGCGCGGAGGACCGCGACAAGGCAATCGGGCTTTCATTGGATCGCCGGACGGACGAAGCCGTGCGGAGATGAACAGCACTCCAGGTCGCAACGTGAGGCCGGAAGCAAGGGACTTTTATTTTGAACGAATTTTCAGCATTACCCATTTCGGCGGCGCTCAAGCACCGCCTTGCCAAAGCAAACTTTATTACGCTCACCCCAGTACAGGTAGGAGCGATTCCTCCGGCGCTTGAGGGCCGGGACGTATTGGCGACTGCACAAACCGGTACCGGCAAAACGCTCAGCTTCCTCATTCCCATCATCGAGAAGCTGCAAAAAACACAAACCAAAGTTCCGAGCGCACTGATCCTGCTGCCCACGCGCGAACTCGCGATGCAGGTGCAACAGGCATGTGCGCAACTCATCAGCTTTCCCACCGCGCTGGTCGTCGGTGGCATGGCTGAGGGTCCGCAGCTGGACGCGATCCGTCGCGGTGCGCGCCTGATCGTGGCCACTCCCGGCCGTCTGGAAGATTTCCTCGGACGCAGGCTGGTCAAGCTCAACCAGGTCGAAATTCTGGTGCTGGACGAAGTCGATCGCATGCTCGACATGGGCTTCAAGCCGGCCATTCGCCGCATCGTGGCGGCCATCCCGCCGGTGCACCAGACGCTCTGCTACTCGGCTACCCTGGAAGGTGCGGTGCGGGAAGTCGCCGGCGACTATCTTAAGAATCCGGTTCGGATTGAAATCGGCTCGGTCCTCAAACCGGCAGAAAACGTCAAGCTGCAAACCTTTGAAGTGAGCGCCGATCGCAAATTGACGTTACTGGAACACCTGCTCCGTTCGGAGGATGGAAGCTTTCTCGTTTTCGTTCGCACCAAGCACGGCGCGGAACGCGTGGCCAGGAAACTCGCCCATGCCGGTTGGAAGGCTACGAGCATTCATGGCGATCGTAGCCAGTCGCAGCGGAATGCTGCTTTACGCAGCTTTGCCCAGGGAGGACATCGCGTCCTGGTGGCTACTGACGTGGCCGCCCGCGGTATCGACGTCGACCACGTGGCGCATGTGGTGAACTACGATATGCCCAAGGTCGCGGAGGACTTTGTCCACCGCGTCGGCCGCACCGGTCGCGCATCTCGCAGCGGCGTCGCTTCCACGTTCGCCTCTCCTGAAGAGAAGGGCGATCTGCGGAAGATCGAGCGTGCGTTGCGCATTAACATGCAGCGTTTCCGGGTAAAGGATGCTTTGCCGCTGGCTGTCTAGCCATCGGAAACAAACAGCGGAATCGCTCTCGGCAACCACAAATCAAGGGGTGAAATTGAAGGGTGCCCCAGGTCTCGCTTTTGAGACCTGGGATCCCTGCAACCTGTCCCGGCGTGCCGTGGACCGCTCCCCGAATGGAAACCCCTGCCGTGGGAGCGAAGCGACTGTTTTCCCAGAGACAAAAAAAAGGGAAGCCCAGTGGGCTACCCTTTTTTATTTGCTGTTTCGATCTACTTCTTTGGCTGCGTGGCGATGATCAAGCCCCGAATCTTCGCATAGGTCGCCGACGGAATAATCTTCTTCGTAACCAGATCCGTCTTAGTCTTGTATGGCCTGCCGTCGATGATCTTCTGGGAATATACGTCGCCGATTCCGGGCAGCGCACTCAGCTCGGCTTTACTAGCGGAATTGATGTCCACCAGGGCGGAGGCAGCGGGAGGCGTCGTCTGCGCCATCATTGCATGAACGCTCGATGGCCTGGCTCCCAACTGGGCCAGGGCTGCGCCACCCAAAAGACCCAACGTCAGCAAGATGGTCAAACTCTTCTGTGACAGTCCCCTTAATTTTGTGGTCAGCATCATCGTTCTCCTTCTCCTCATTGCAAATCTTGTTGTGGCGAAATGCTACACCAGCGGCGGGCGGTTACGTCAATGAGCGATCAACTCCGAAGACCCACGCTTACATGATTTGCGTCGACTCGCCGGAGGGAGAGACAGATCGTGGCGGAGAGATCGCCCTCCGCCGGTCGAGTTCCCCGCGAACCATATTCAGCCCGTAGATGCAGGCTTCAAAGGATCCGGAAAGCCGGGCGAAAAACGGCGCTTCCTGTGCGTACTCAAAAAGGTCGAATTGGGAAACGATGTAATAGCTCTCTTTGCCCGCCTGCACCATTTGGAAAAAATTATCCCGCTGCTGCTCCCCCCAACGATGCATCGACTCCGGATACATGCCGGTAAAGAAGAGAGTGTAGTCACCGATATGTTTCCGGCGCTCCCGTTCTTCTCCAAAGGACGACGCCGTGCCATGGACAGGATCGGATGCCAGCAGCATCTCCCCCACTTCGCGCACGGGATTGCCCGCGGCATCGCGGATGCGGTAGATATTTTCTGCGCGGCAAAATTCGGTAAGCAGATCTGCGACGTAGCTGGAGATCTCCGCATCGCGCAGACCCAAACGTGAGTCGTAGCATTCGGAGACAACTTCGTGGAAGAGCTGGCGTAAGGAATGCTCTAGCGGGATCATGTCCACCTCCAAGGAAGGTCGGGGTCTGTTCCTTGCTAGGCTGCGGAGCTGGCTCACACGCTCCAAAGCCGCGTCTATGTTTACGTATGACACGAAGACTAAGCGATATGTTGCAGATTACAAATAGATGAATGTGGTGTTACAGAAAAATCTTGGCACTCTCGATTATCAACTGCGAAATTGAACCTCTTCTGGTAACACCCATTGGTGTTATCCCGCAGCTTGGACAGGCTCAAAGGTACCCATATCCCGCAAAAGAGGCGCATGAAACAGCCGGATCCATCGGCAGCCGTAGATTTGTCGGGATTTGTAACGGAGGCGGTACCAGAAAACGCAGTGCGGCCGGAATTGGGATGGCCGGCCGCACTGGCTTTAACTGCGGTTTATCGAGCAGCGACTGCTTCCTGTTTACCGGCGCCCATTTTTGCCAGGCGATCGGCCAAAAGTTTCTCCAGCTTCTCGAGCGCGGCGCTGAAGCCTTCAATTCCTTCCTTCAGCTTGTCGTGGGCCATCCGATCTTCAGCATGCATCTTTTCAAATGTCGCCTGGTCCATCGCGATCTTCTCGATTTTCAGGCTCTGTGAGTTTTTCGGATCGAGCTTGCGAGGCAGATCGCCTTGCGTGGTCTGGAGCTCTTCCAGGAGTTTTGGAGCGATGGTCAGCAGGTCGCATCCCGCCAGCTCGCGAATCTCCCCAGTGTTGCGGAAGCTTGCGCCCATTACCACCGTCTTGTAACCGAACTTCTTAAAGTAGTTGTAAATCCTGGTCACCGATTGCACGCCCGGATCGTCGGCACCCTGATAGTCCTTGCCCGTGTCCTTCTTGTACCAGTCGAGGATGCGGCCGACGAAGGGCGAGATCAGAGTCACTTTAGCTTCGGCGCACGCAATCGCCTGATGCATTCCGAACAAGAGCGTCAGATTGCAATGAATGCCGTCCTTCTCCAGTTGCTCCGCGGCTTTTATGCCGGCCCATGTGGACGCGATCTTGATCAGCACGCGTTCCCGCGAGATCCCCGCCTCATCGTATTGCTGAATAATTTCACGCGCTTGCTTCATCGTCGCCTCGGTGTCGTAGGACAACCGTGCGTCGACCTCAGTCGAAACCCGCCCCGGAACGATGGCCAGAATTTTCTTTCCAAATGCCACTGCCAGGTGACGGAAGGCGAGATTGGCCACGTCGCTATCTTTGGCTTGCGGCCCAAGCTGCTTCTTGGCTTCGAGCAGCACGCCATCCACAATAGGCTGATACTGTGGCATCCCGGCGGCCGTGGTGAGAAGTGAGGGATTGGTTGTCGCGTCCTGAGGCTTGAATTGTTCGATCGATTCAATATCCCCGGTATCGGCGACGACCACGGTCATTGCGCGGAGCTGTTCGAGCAGTGTCTTGGCCATGTGAGATCTCCTTGCGTACACCTTCTAGTGTAAAGCTTCACATCGTTGAGATTCTTAAAATCACGATTAGGGCTCATCCGAGGATGGGATTGGTGAGTGTTCCAATTCCCTCCACCCTAATCGACACCTGGTCGCCGGGCTGCATGGGAGCCACTCCAGCCGGGGTGCCGGTGAGGATCAAGTCCCCTGGAAAGAGCGTCATGGCAGCGGTGATAGAGCGCAGCAGATGGTCGATGGAAAAGATAAAGTCGCGCGTGTTGCCGTCCTGTCGTAGTTCCCCATTGAGATGGGTAGTGATGCCAATACCCGCCGC